>NZ_JBDGQQ010000028.1:0-95204 GCF_042218895.1 Salinibacter sp.
ATACGCGAACCGCCCGACTCCGAGGACGCGCAGCGCCGGAAAGAACAATGGGCCTCTTCCCGCCGCTACTTCAGAACGACAACCCGGCGAGTTGTGATGCCAGAGGGGCTTTGAGCGCGGAGGAAGTAGACCCCCGCTGAAAGAGACGTAGTTGGCACCGAGAGCGTCGTGCCCTGGCCCCCAATCGGTCCGTCGTATACCGTTTGGAGGGTCCGGCCGAGCATGTCGTGCACGGTCACGGTCACGGGTTGCTTGGTCTCAGAGGCGATCCGGAAAGAAATGGGCTGTCCCGTTCCCACTGGATTCGGGCCGAGTGCGGACAGCTCCACCCCCTGAGGCTGAATTCGGACGACACGCTTGGGACCGAGGGTGGTGCTGCCGTCCAGGTCCACCTGAATCAGGCGAAATGTGTGGGTCCCGGGCACCAGTTCTTCGGTTGCGAATGTGTATTGGGTCGGCTGCGAGGTCGTCCCGCCGCCGTCCACGAAGCCGATGGTTTCGGTCGTCCCGTCGAACACGTGTCGCACTTCGAAGCCCGCATTTTCGGTTTCGGAGGCGGTCGTCCACCGTAAATGCACCCTGTCGCTGCGGGTCGAGGCCCTGAATGCAGCGATCTCAACCGGAAGTTGATTGCTGGGATCAGTCACGTAGAGGTCGTCAAAAAAGGCCTGCGCGGCATCGTCTTGCCCGTGGTTCCAAAGCATTCCTAGGTACTTTTGCCCATCCCCAGTCAGGTCGCTGTTCTGGGCCGTTCCCCGTTCGGCCGAGGCAGGCACGTTCCGGGGATCGGACCGCGGATAGCCCCCGTTGGCTTTCTCGGCGTACAGCGTCCAGGTCTTGTTGTCCGCATCAAAGGTGACGCGCACACTCAGGTACTCGGTACTGAGGTCGGCCGACCAACGTATGATGTCTGCGAAGTCCCCCTCCTTCCCGTATCCCCCGTTGAAAGAAACGAGCTTTAAGTTGTCCGAACCTCCATCCTGACCCAGGACGATGGCGTATGCGTTTCCACTTCCTGGAAAGTCATTGCTGCTGGACGCCAGGACGAACATCAGGCCGTGCTCCCCCGCCGAAAATCCCTCCGGGTTCGATTGGTTCTGCCGCATGTTGAACGCCCACGTGACGACCCCGCTTGCATCATCGAGGGTCGTAGGATATCCGCTCACATTGCTCATGTCCACGGCCGCCCACTTCTGTCCGTCCTTGGCGCCGCTCTGTAGGAGAGCTGTATTGCTCTCGATGCGGACCGTCTCTTCCGACGTAAGATCAGTGCCGGACCCCACTTCCTCTCCCTTTTCGCTCCACTGAATGGATTCCGGCTCAGTAGGGGTCATTCCAAGAGCATCAGAGTCCGATCGATTGAAGTTGTCCAGCAGAGAGGTGGGAAGCTGCGCCTGCACAGGAGCGGCGAACAGCGTGAAGAGAACAAGCGGTATCAAGGGTCGCATGGGCTGGAGGATCTGGTTGAGAAGACGAGCGAGAATCCCGGAAACTGCAGCAGAAGGACTTCTGCTGCCCTCCTTCCGTCGGTTCACGTCCTCCAGTGGAAGAATTGAGACTCACCAGGTTACAACCCCCAGACTTGAAGGGGGCTCTGAGCCGTTCTCCTCCCTCGGAATCCAACCAGCGACAGTCACACGTCCCCCTCCAAGACTGCAAAGGAGGGGTGGTCTTCGGCTACGCGAAATAGCGGCGCTCGATCGGCCTCGGGCCCAACACGTGCGAGGGGCTCAATCACGTCCCCGTTGGTCATCCGGCCGTTACGAGGATGCACGGAGATCAACCCGCGCCGCCCCGAGGATCTGCATCGACATTCGATCCTGCACGTAAACGATAATCGACGCCCTGGACGGATCAAGGGTGGACGGAGCCGCGAACTCGAACGAGCGGGTCGCCTTCGCTGAGGCAGATTTGAACGCCCGCACGACGTTGGCGTGGCGAAGCGTGCGGCCCGCATTTTCTCCGCTTCGGACCGACTGCGATAATCCCCGCTCCACCAGGGCCGCTCGAAGGACAGCGTCGGTGGGCGGATTGGACATCGTGGCGCGTACCGCTGGCGACTGTGCCGCGTCGGAGGTGAGTTGGACCTGGAGGTCCACCGGTGCGGCCTCCGACAGCGCAGACTGGAGGGCCGATCGGGCCTGGGAGCGTCTCGATCCAACGAAGGCCTCAGTCCCGTTGACGACCATCTGCGGCGTGTACACGCGAACGCCCAGCGCCTCCGCGTAACGACGCTGCCGTTGTGAAAAGGCGGGCGTGCTGTAGGGGTCTTTCCATCCGAGGTCGTTCCAGTAATCAACGTGGAACGAAAGGCCGTAGACCGGTCGGTCCGACGATCGGGCCTCCTTCACTAGCGTTCTCAGGAGCCGGTCGGCCGGCGGGCAGCTCGAGCATCCCTCCGACGTAAACAGTTCGACGACCGCGATCCCTTTGGTCGCGGTCCGCGCACTATCCCTGGAGGAGTCGTGTGCCGTGCTGCCAGGGGTCTCCGGGAGGACCCCTATTCCAATCAGTCCTGCGGCGAGCAGTCCCGCAGCTGACAATCGCAAACGCATGGGAATGGAGGACAATAATCCTAGACCAGTGAACTGCTTAGTTGGCGACAGGCGTGAGTCGTTACGGACCGTCGGGAAGGCACGAGGCCCCCATCGGAAGTCGCAGCAGGTGAACGCCAACCTGTAGCAAGCACGTGGCCAGGGGGCTACTCTGCAGTCTCCTCTTCGCCCTGGAGAATCTGGTCGATGCGGACGAGCACGTCCTCGAGATGCATCCGCGTCATCTCGTCAGACGTCCGACGGAGGCCATTTTCCACATCCTCACGGAGGGTCTGGAGCTCGCTGCGGACAAGCGCCCGGATGTCCGACTGACGCACGTCGACCGGAGTCTGGATCATGTAGTCCTCGAACTGCTCGGGGAGGTCGGGGGACTCCACCTGGGCGGTCATCAGGTGGTCCATCCGCTCGAGATAGCCCCGTTGCAGGTTGCGACGGTACGTGTCGATTGCTGCCCCCGTTTCAAGTTCGGTCCAGACGCCTTCACGCAGATCCGCAAGCATAGCAGCGGGCGAGTAGCCGTTCGTGCCCGCTCCTACGGCACGCCCCTCAATCAGCCGCGCCATCCGCTGAGGACGAAGCAGAAGGTTGAGGATGCCGACCTGCGCCTCACGCACACGGTTCAGGACTCCGGAGGCTTCAATGCGGCGCAACACGTCGGTCTCCACGAGCCACTTGGGAGTCTGGAGCCCTTGCCTGTTGAGAAATCGCATCGCCGCACGCTGTCGAGCGGCCGGAACCGAGTCGTAGACCGGTCCCTCTTGTGCGTACGTCTTAAACGTTTCATGAACACCCCCGACATGGCGGGCTGCGTGGCCCAAGTAGCGCCGCCACTGGTTTACGACCTCTCCGTACAGCTCTTCCAGTTCCTCGTAGTTGCCGCCCTCGCTTTCCGTCCAGTCGATGAGATTCGGCACGATGCGTTTGAGGTTCTCGACGCCGAGACTGCCAGCCACGACGACGTTGCGACCGAGATCCTCGCTCTGCGACCGCGGATCTACGGGCTGGAGGGTCTGCCGACCGTAGAAGTAGCGCGGGTTCCCGGCGCGCTCGCGGATCATTTCGTCAAGACGCTCGGCATCCTGCTTCGGGGTTTCCCCCTCGGGCATTGGCCGGTACCCCCACGCAATCGACCACTTGTCGTAGGTGCCAATCTCGGGCACGAAATCCTTGATCCTGTCACCGGGCTGAGCCACGTAGTTGAATCGTGCGTAGTCCATGATGGAGGGGGCTGTGCCGTGGGTCGACGTGTACGACGGTGAGCGCAGGGAATCAACCGGCACGGCGTTGCTGGATCCCCAGTTGTGGGGAAGGCCTAACGTGTGCCCCACCTCATGGGCTACCACGAACCGGAGGAGCTTGCCCATTACATCGGTGTCGAACGTCTGGCCCCGGGCCTTCGGGTTGACCGCGGCCGTCTGGACAAAGTACCAGTTCCGGAGCAGGCTGAGCACGTTGTGGTACATCCCGATGTCACTCTCCAAGATTTCGCCGGAACGGGGGTCGTGAACATTGGGGCCGTACGCGTTCGGGATCTCGGAGGCGAACCATCGGACCGTCGAGTAGCGAACGTCGTCCGAGTCGAAGGCCGAGTCGGCCTCGGCGGGGGTTCGGGCCACGATGGCGTTCTTGAATCCGGCGTTCCGGAAGGCCTTCTGCCAGTCCTCGATTCCTTTCCTGACGTAAGGGCGCCACTTCTCGGGTGTGGCCGGGTCGATGTAGTACACAATCGGCTCCTTCGGCTCCACCAGCTCGCCCCGGCGGAACGCCTCCATGTCGCTCGGCTCCAGGCGCCACCGCGTAATGACGCACTTCTCGGCGGCCTGCTGCTCCCCCGAACTGTAATCGGTGCGTTCGACCCCAAAGTACCCGACTCGCTTGTCACACAAGCGCGGCGCCATGGGCTCTTCGGGAAGAAGCACCATCGAGTGGTTCATCGCCACGCTGATGGTTCCCGACGACTCACTGGAGGGCGGGTTCTGCGCCTCGTATGTGAGGATCACTTCCACGTCGGTGTTCTTCGGAAAGCTCTCAACACCATTGAGGAACGTCCGGCTTCCGTCGAGTCGGCGCACCCCATATTGCTTCCGTGCCGACTTGGGGAGACCGAGGGCCGGGACGTCGCTGGTGTAGAGCTTGGTCGCGTTGATGACGACGCCCGACGAGTCTTCGTTGAGCGCCTCGACCCCGAAGGTTTTCAGGATGGGCTCGAAGCTCGAGTTCTGTACAGCCTTGTACACCGGATCGCTGGGGTTGGCCGTTTTTTCGTGGCTTACCACCCGCAGGAGGAGCTTGTCGCCCCGTCGCTGCCACCGAAGCACCTGCGTGTTCACTTTCTCCCCGCCATAGGCCAGGTCCGACTGCGCCTGCGACACGCGGGACACCATCAGCATCTCGCGGCCGAGCAGCGAGTCCGGAATTTCGAGGTAAAGCTTGTCCTTGAATCGATGCGTGGTAATGAGGCCCGGATCTGTGCGGGCCGTGTCAGGAATCACGTCATCGAAGGGCTTCAGGCCGTTTCCATTGCTCGCGTTCTCTGTGGAGGCCTGATTCTGTGCCTGCTTCTTGCTTGACGCAGGTTTTGTGCCGGCGCAGCCTGCGATGAGTCCAGTAGTTAAGAGCACAGCCCCGAGAAGCAGCCACATTGGGGCAAGTGCAGATTGGCGGTCGGTCATGGGAGGTGTGGAGTCGGGAACGAAGGAACAGGGACTTCCAGAGTGAGGGCCGATTTCGGAATGGAAACTCTTTAATCCGATCTCATAATTCAACTCAGCGTCGAGGAAAGCAAGCCTGGAACCTGTCGTTCTCGTTGAAGAGAGGACGGGGAGCCATGAACCGCACCAGCATGTTTTGGGATCGCTCTGCACGCTTGTCCACGCCAGTGCCCTCCTACCTCCAGGGTGGATCTCTCGCCGCCCGCTCCCCGACGAGACCACATCCTGGGGGCGATGTTCTTTGCGCTCCTAGCGTTCGCGATCAATCATCGGCAGCCCAGAAGGGCTGGATCGTGGGGCGACGCGGCTTGTTTATCTCTTCGCATTTGCTCGTTTTCAGACCCGGCCCGGAGTGATCATGCTTCACGACCTCCTGCGACGCCTTGAGGTACACCGGGACCTTGTTCTGGACATGCTCCGCGTGTATCTCGGCGCCGGACTGTTCTTCCGGGGGCTCGCGCTTCTCCTCACGGACGAGGGGCTGCGCCAACTGGTAGGAGGCACTACGCCCGATGTCTCGTTCTCAGGAATTGCCGTCTACGTGACGGCCGCTCACCTGGTGGGTGGCGCGCTCATCACCGTGGGGCTGTACACCCGGCTGGCGGCTCTTGCACAGCTTCCCGTGCTAATGGGCGCCGTGTTCCTGGTGCACTGGCGCGAGGGGCTCTTGTCGGCCAACCAGTCCCTGGAATTTTCGGCGCTGGTGCTCTTTCTGCTCCTCATTGTGTGCGCGTTCGGGAGCGGGCGCTGGTCGCTCGACGCCCGCTGGCGACGCGAGGTGCCCCCACCCTCCGATCGCCCCCAGCACCCGACGGTCTGACCCTTCCGGGGGAGCGCTACGGGCGGGCCGACGCCCGATCGGAGGTCTCTTCCAGAAACGATTCGGCCCGACGAACCATCTCTTCGCTGCCGATGAAGAGGGGCGTGCGCTGGTGCAGCTTGTCCGGCGTCTTCTCCAGGATGCGAGTGTGGCCGTCCGAGGCGGCCCCACCCGCCTGCTCCGCAATGAAGCCCATGGGGTTTGCCTCGTACATGAGTCGGAGCTTCCCGTCCGGACTGCCCTCCGTGGCCGGATACATGTAGATCCCGCCCTTCAACAGGTTGCGGTGGAAGTCCGACACGAACGACCCGATGTAGCGGGTCTTGGCGGGCCGGTTTGTCTCCGGATCTCTCTCCTGTAGCCAGTCGAGGTATTCCCGCAATCCCTCCTCAAAGGAATGGTAGTAGCCACTGTTGATCGAGAAGAGGCGTCCCCGCGTGGGGGTCTGGATGTCGGGGTGAGAAAGTAGGAATTCCCCGATCGACGGGTCGAGCGTGAAACCATTCACCCCGTTCCCGGTCGTGTACACGAGCATCGTCGAGGAGCCGTACACGACGTACCCTGCCGCAACCTGCTGCGTCCCTGGCTGCAAGGCCGCGTCCGGATCTGGTTCGTCTTTGCTGTATTCGTCGGGCAGCCGGTAGATGCTGAAAATGGTCCCGACCGAGACGTTCACGTCGATGTTGGACGAGCCGTCGAGGGGATCCAGCAGCACGATGTACTTCCCGTCCCCTTCTTCCGATGTGCCACTCAGCGGAATGGCCTCGGCGTGCTCCTCGGATCCGATGAGGCAACACTCCCCCCCGCGGCGCAGGGCCCGGGTAAATTCGCGATGAGCCAGGGCGTCCATCTTCTGCTGCACCTCTCCCTGCACGTTCGTCTCCCCGGTGCTTCCGTAAACGTCAATCAGCCCGGCCCGGCGCATGTCCCGATTCACCGTCTTCGCTGCCAGGCCGATGTCCCGGAGGAGCCGGGAGAAGGCACCCGTTGAGTGAGAGAACTGATCCTGGCGTTCGAGGATGAATTGCTCGAGGGTCTTGAACGATCCCAATTCCGCTTCAGAGGTCCCATCGCCGGCGTGAGACCACGAGTGGCTTTGATTGGTCATGGTAGGCGACGAATCGATTGAGGGGTACGGAAAAGGCGTTTTCTCGATGAGATGGTGCGGACGACAACATACAAGATTCTGGAAGGGGTTCCAAGCGGACCCTTCCTGAAACGCTGCGCCACGCTCCCCTGAACGCAGAACTCATCAGACCAGCGTTTCGAGGCCGAGACGATCGACGAGACGCCGGGTATGGGGTGCATCCACCTGTCCGTCCGATAGATCGGCACACATCCGGGCCAGATCCTGCGGCGTGTCTACGTCGTACCATCGCGGCAGCACTGTTGCGTGGGCATCAGTCCGCCCCACCCGCGCCAGCGTGTCGGACAGGACCTGCGAATGGCTGTACGACATGTCCGCGAAAAGCTGTGGGTAGAAGTTATTCATGCCAAGCAGGTAGAATCCTCCGTCTTCGGCGGGTCCGACGCAGAGGGAACGGTCGTCCACCAGGGCCTGAAATCCCTGGCGGACGAAGGAGAGGGGCAACGTCGGGTGATCGCTCCCCATCAGAAGAACCCGCTCGCCCCCGTCGCCCAACGTTTCGCGGAAGGCTTGTGCCATTCGAGCCCCGAGCGAGGAGCCCTGCTGCACATGGACGTTCACGCCAGTGGGCACGCCGTCGATCCCGTCGTCCGGGAGCGGAGGGGCCAGGTACAGTCGCACATCGGCGTCGAGCCGAACGACCCGTCGCAAAGTGTCTCGGAGGAATGCGGTGTAGAGCCGAGCGGCTTCGGCCGGCGATAGGACCGGCGTAAGGCGCGTTTTCACGGCCCCTGGCCGGGGGGCTTTGGCGAAAAGGAGCAGGGCCTGATCCATAAGAGATGGAGTGCGCGGACAGGGATCACGGAAAAGCGGACCGGAGAGGCCCCCTCTAGCCGGGGGCAGGGGCTAGCGCATGCGCTGAAGGGTAGACCGGAGCTTCTCAAGGGCATAGTCGATGTCGTCCGCTGTCGTGCCCGCCCCGAGCGAAAAGCGAACGGCCGCGGACGCGGTGGGCCGCTCGAGGCCGATTGCAGTGAGAACGTGACTCGGCTCCAGGGCCCCGCTGGTGCAGGCCGACCCTGCCGAGACGAGCACGCCCTCCATGTCCAGATTAAGGATGAGCATCTCTCCGTCGAGCGGCTCACCGTTGGCGGGAGGAAATGCTACGTTCACCACGTGGGGCGCGACGGAGGCCTCTCGGGCAGGCGTGTTGAGCACATAGCGGCCCATCACTGCCTCGTCGAGCCCGTCGATAAGTCGCTCCCGGAGCCGGGAGAGCCGCTCGGCCCGCGCCTGGGCCTGGTCCACGGCTCGTTCAAGGGCCTCGGCCAGCCCAATTGCCCCCGGAACGTTCTCGGTGCCCCCCCGGCGCTCTCGCTCTTGCGAACCGCCCTCGACGAGAGGACCTAGGTCGACGCCGTTCCGAACATACAGTACCCCGATTCCCTTCGGTCCGTAAAACTTGTGCCCCGACATCGACAACAGGTCCACCCCGAGCGCGTCGACATTCAGGGACTGGAGGCCTGCCGCCTGCACGGCGTCGCAGTGGAAGAGGACGTCGTGGGCCTCGCAGACGTCGGCCACGGCCGGGACATCGGTCTGGACTCCAATCTCGTTGTTCGTATGCATAAGCGACACGAGCGCCGTGCGGTCGTCGATTGCTGCATCGACCTGGCGAGGCGTGACGGCCCCGTGCGCCTCGGGGGAGAGAATCGTGACCGGGTGTCCCTGCTCCTGAAGGCGTTCGGCTGGTCGGAGAACGGCCTCGTGCTCGGCGGCCGAGGTCACCAGGCCGGCGGGGTCGCCCCCTGCCGAGGCGGCTTGAAGCACGCCTTTCAGCGCCAGGTTGTCGGCCTCGGTCCCGCCGCTGGTGAAGATAATCTCGCTAGACTCGGCCCCCAAACACGCGGCGACGCGCTCTCGGGCCTCTTCCATCGCCACTCGCGCCTGGCGCCCCAGCTGGTGCACGGAAGAGGCGTTCCCGTACTGGTCCAGCATGTAGGGCTTCATCGCCTCGAGCACCTCCGGGTCTAGGGGCGTCGTGGCGGCGTGGTCGAGATAAACGCGATCCATAGAGAATGGTGGAAGACCGAACTGAAACGTGGGCTTTCCACTAACGAAGCTGCGGGGAGGCTGATTCAGGCGAGAACCTGCAAGGTTTGTGGGTCGGATGGATTGGTGGAAGATAAGGATTGAATGGCCGGTCGGTGCCTACTTTCTCTAGGGGTCCGAGGAGGTCGCGCACGGGTTTCGAGGTCGTGGAGGTCGCGCCCTGGGGGCCGCCGTCACTTCACCGCTCGGTTTTGAAAGGAGAACAGTCCGATGAAGGCGGAGGACAATATGTGGACCATCCAGAGCAGCGGAAAGTAGTTTTCGACACGAGTTGCAAATTTTGCTCTTGAGAGTTGCTGGGCGCGAGGGGCTCGCACACATCCCTTGCCCCCCTCCTCAAGGGCCCCCTCAAGGCGGACGAGACCTGCTCCTCCCGACGAACAAATGTCGGCGGAGCCCATTGGTACTCGCAGTTTCACCCCGGGCACGTCACAGCCCGCGTGCTCGTTCGTGTGCTCCAGTCAACTCGGCCTTGCTCTCCCCCCATGGAAAAACTCGTCGTACACGGCGGCTCTCCACTTGAGGGCCCGCTCACTGTCAGCGGATCGAAGAACACCGCGCTCCCTCTCATGGCGGCCACCCTCTTGGCGGAAGGCCCCTCCACCATCACCAACGTTCCGGATCTCCGCGACGTACGGACGTTTTCGAAGGTGATCGAGGTAAGTGGTCCGTCGGTAGACTTCGATTCCGCCGCCAATACGCTCTCGGTGGACGCTACGACCCTCGAAACGCCCGTGGCGCCCTACGAACTCGTGAAAAAGATGCGCGCCTCCTTCTACATGCTCGGCGCACTGCTGGGTCGCTGCGGGGAGGCAAAAGTGTCTCTCCCCGGCGGCTGTGCGTGGGGGCCGCGTCCAGTCGACCTCCATATCGAAGGCATGAAGGCCTTCGGGGCCGACATCGAACTGGACGAGGGCTACGTCTACGCCTCGACGCCGCCCGGAGGGCTTGACGGAGGGACGTTTCGGCTCGATCCGGTCAGCGTGGGCGCGACGATCAATCTGCTCCTCGCTGCCGTGACGGCCCGCGGGGGCTCCAAGATCGAAAATGCCGCCACGGAGCCCGACGTGGTGGCCTTCGGCCGTGCCCTGCAGGAAATGGGGGCCCAGATCGACGGCCTCGGCACCCGGACCCTCGAAATTCAGGGCGTCGACCAGCTTAATACTGGGACGTTCCGCAATACTCCGGACCGCATCGAGCTTGGCACGTTCATCCTTATGGCCGCCACGGCAGCCGACCCAGGGACGCCCGTCGACATCCACGAAGGCACCCACGAGCACCTCGGGCCCGTTTTTAAGGAGCGCCTCGCCGAGACCGGGGTCGACGTTTCGTACGATCAGCACACGGTGACCGTTACGCGCCCCGGCACACTGCGTCCTGTATCGATTGAGACGGCCCCGTTTCCCGGTTTCGCCACCGACCTGCAGGCGCAGTGGACAGTTCTCCTTGGCACGACGGACGGCACGGCTACCGTCACCGATACGATTTACGACGACCGATTCAAGCACGTCCCCGAACTGCAGCGCCTCGGGATGGAGATTGAGGTGGACGGCAACACGGCCACGGTCCATGGTGGCGCCCCGCTCAAGGGGGCGAAGGTAATGAGCACGGACCTCCGCGCCGGCGTCTCACTCGTGATGGCCGGGATGATCGCTGAGGGCCCCACGGACGTGCTCCGCGTCTACCACCTCGACCGCGGCTACGAAAATCTCGAAGGGAAACTCCGTGACGCAGGCATTTCAATCCACCGTGAGGAGTACGACGAGTTTGCGGAGCCGGATCTGGAAACGGCCTCTTGACGGTTTCTTTCTGTCCCCAAGGCCCACGAAGAATGAGCTGAGCGACACGCAACCGGGATCCGGATCGAGCCAGCATCGAGATCACCGAACGGAAGCTCGATTTTCCCCAAACTGCTGCGGAGCTGGATTGCGTTCGCAACGATGCGAGTGCCGGGTTAAGCCGGATTCAGGCCGGGATGCGCGATCCCGAAGAATGGGCCTCGGGTCCCTAGGGTTAGAAGGAAGCGCTCACCTGTACGCGAATGGTGTGAATGGGGGACGCTTGGGCTGGGGCTCGGCCGTCGTAGTTCACCGTTGCATTGAGATTCTGGGTGATTGAGTACTGCCCCTGTATGCCCCAGAGTAGGGACGTGCCCCGGCCGCGTCCTCTAGTCAGCTCAAACTGAGCCCGCCCAACGGCCGTCCCGGCGAGGTTGACCCGGGCGAGCTCGGCGTTGGCCGTTAGCCGCAGGCGTCCAGCCCGGCTCCAGGTGAGTTCGACTGGAAGCCGGTAGAGGTCTGCCTGACGGCCCTTCAGGCGATCTCGCTTCCGGGCGTACACCCCCGCGAGGATGAGATCAAGGGTCCGGCTCGGCTGGTAGGTCACGCTTGGCCGGAGGCGGACCGTTCGAATGTCGTAGCTGCGGGCCCTGGCGAACGCTTCACTCTTCACCCGATCACGCTTGACCGTACCCGAAACCTCAAGCCCCCACTGTGCTGTGGGCCGGACCTGTCCCTCCAGTGTCCACCGGTTCAGGAACTGGCGCTCCGTGCCAGCCGCACGCTCACTGAGCCCTCGCTTCCGGCGCCACTTGAGGTCGATGCCGTACTCGCGTTGCGTCCGAAATAGTTCTACGCGCTGCTCCAGTCGGAAGGAGCCGTCGAGCGTGCGTCCTGGACGCCGGAAGCGCGACAGGTTCAGCCGGTAGATTTCGGCGGGCGACTCCGTTCGGCTTTCCTCTCGGATCTCGACGCTAGTCTCGGTCGTCACCCGACTCAGCCACCGCTTCCACCACGATCCGCCACCGCGCCACAGGCGCCGTGGGCGCAGGGTGAGCCGCGCGCGAGTCCGGAGGCTCACGACCGACTCGAGGGTGTCCGACGGCACAAATCGACGCACGTAGGCTCCCTCGTTGGGAGTAGTCTCGGGAACGAACTCGTCGATCTGCTGAACCCCGTCCTCGTTGCGATCCCGCCAGACGAACCGGCCCCGTTCGGGTCGCGTCTGAACGTAGATCTCCCGCAGGACGGGCGTTCGCTCGGTGGACGCGTCGTAGGAGGCCTGCGCGCTGAGGGCCCGATCGAGAGGATTGGCCTCCCCCTCAAAGCGCAGGATTACCGACTCGGTGCCCTGCCGCTGCTCCCGGCGGCGGAAGAAATCGGTCACTCGGCGGCGCCGGTATCCTCCCTGGAGAGAACCCCGATACGGCCCCGACGGCCTGTAGGCGAGCTCCGTCTGGGCCGTCCACGCCGTAGAGGCCTGGCGAAACTGCCCGTCGGCCGGGCCGTCTTCCGTTCGGTACTCCAGACTGCTCGTCGCCTGCACCGGTCCGTAGTCGACCACAAGGCCAGGACGAAGCTCAAGGAACCGAAAGGAGTCGTCGGTCAGACTGTCCGACCCAAGGACTTGTTGGCGCCGCTGCTCGCGCTCCACCTCAAGGCGAGGCTTAAGGAGGCCCCCGGCGAGCGACTGCCGCACGGTTCCGGTTTGGCGCAGCCAGTTCCCCTTGACCTGAGCGGCCCGGTTCCGACTAGCAATGGAGACCGTCTGGAGGTTGAGGCGCGGCCCCCACTCCTCCCGAACCGCAACTTGGCCACGCCGCCGCCAGGCCTCAAACGCGGAGCCGACGGCCAATCGACCGAGCCCCGCCTCCAGGGTCGACCGTTCGCCCCAGTTGAACGTGATGCGCCCCTGATCAACGGTTTCGGTTCCGCGGTCGCGGAGACGAGCCGGAAGATCGGATCCGCCCTGGGAGAGATTCCAGCGACGCCCAAACTCAATCGGGCGGGTCTGGTTAAACGTCACGAAGTGTTCTCCCCTTTGACGGCGCCGGATTCGTCCCGAGATGTCTCCTAGGTGCGTGGTTCCGACCTCCAGAGGGATGGGGTCGACCTGAATCCCAACGGCGTAGGCCTGCCCCCGGTCGTTTCCCGTGTCGAGCGCGGAAAGCCGGTTCTGATCGTTCAGGGACCGGGCCCACTCGCCGGATACCTCAACGCCTGGTAGGGGCTCTACGGATCCGGTCAGGTCCACCAACCGCTGCTTCGTAGGGGCTGGAAGGGGCTGAATGGGATCGTAAGCCCCTTCTTCCGGACCCACGTACTCGTAGACGACGCCGTTCACGTCCTGCCCCGCCCGCTGGTAGCGTCCTTCCCCCTGCCCGACCCGCGTGAATCGAACCCGGAACACCGGCGTTCCCGCAGGCGGGGCCGTGTCCACGGCCACGAAGACGGTGTCCCGCGACCCGTCCGGCGTCGTGATTGGTTGTTTTCGGTAGTGGACGTACGGAGCGTCCGGGTCAAACTTGACCCGCCGGGCCCCGCTCCGAACAGCCGGGTCGTCCCCGGCGCGGACGAGACGCAGCGAGTCCTGTCGTGACAGGTCAAAGGCGGTGAGGAAGTCGCGCCCGTCCGCCTGCCGCAGGACGGTCGCCCCCACGTTCAGGCGGGGCTCGCCGTCGGCCCCAAGCCAGGATCCTGCCGTTGCTCGTCCCCCGACCAGCGTCCGGGTGAACTGGGTCGTGGAGTACTGAAACTCAACCGTGATGCGGCGGTCGTCGGTGATGAGGTGCTCCGCCGTAAAGGTGATCTCCGCCTGCGTGTAGTCGATGACGTAGTCTTCACTGCGGCCACGGGTCAGGCGCTTGCCGTCGAGATAGACCTGCTCCGACCCTGCGATCACGATAATCGCCTCCTCCCCGTTCTTGCCCCGCAGGCGATAGGGCCCCTGGACCCCATCGATCGGCTCGAGGTCCTGCGTCCGGTACTGACCGCGGCTTACGGCCCCGAAGGCCGTGGCCGTGCCCTGGTCCAGTCCGACGCTCGTTCCGAGCCCGTCCGTTCTCACCGCCGCCCCCTGCACCTTCTGCGTGAACTGCCCAAACAGGCCGCCGTTCAGCGATACGTCCACGTCGCCGAGGCGGGCCGTGCCCTGGGGGGCTTCGACCTCGAAGAAAACGCGGTCAAAGTCTTGGAGACGCTGCGTCGTGCCCTTCGGTTGGATTGGGGTATTCTGGTCCGTCAGGAGTGCCTGGACAAAAACACTGTCGGCGACCTCGCCCTGAAGTTGCAGCCGCAAGCCTGAGTCCAGGGTCACGTCCCGATTGGAGCCCCCCACGAAGCCCCGCGAGATCGAACCGCTCCGCTGGATGTCGAGCCCCTCAAATGGATCGAACCCGGAGGAATTGGCGGCTTCTTCCTCGACCACGGCCACGGTCGCGCTGTCGGCCAAGGCGCTCGAATCGGGGGCCCGCTGGCGGTACACGTCCTTGAACGCAAACGGGTACGTGCGATAGTTGGCGAACAAGGTGTCGCGGGCCCCGAGGAGATCGGTACGGGACACCCAGAGGCGGCCAGTGCGGGGATCGAGACGGTACTCGGAGGTGTCGAGTCGGGTCGTTCCCACCCAAATCTTTTCGCTGTTGGGAAGGACGAAAGGCCGGAGTTTGTAGGGCTGGGGCTGGAAGGTGTCGATCGTGTCCCGGTGGCGACCGATGTCGTCGAAGACCCGGGTAGTGTCCTGCGCCACGGCTGGTCCGCCCCCCGTCCCTGCGAGCAGGACCAGGAGTGCAATTTTTCCGAAGCGGAGCCCCTCGGAGCCGATACGGAAGAGAGGGCGGTATCCCGAAATTAGAAAATCACCTCAATGGTTCAGCGTCTAGATTTCCCAGACGGGAATTCTTACCTGGACCGACGAGTGAGGCGCGTCCGGGTAAGCAGGTACAGCGCACTGGGTTGGGGAGCAGCGTCTACGAGTGGCTTCTCGAGGTCTATGGAACGCTCCGTCACCTGTCGCTGCGCACGGGTCCAGATCACCAATCGGTCGGCACAAACGATCCAGAGGCGTCCCTGATGCATCGTCAAGGCCCGGACCTTGGGGAGCGGTGGGGTTCGCAGACGCCGGATGAACGTGCCGTACCGGTCGTACACGAGAACTCTCCCCTGCCCCGCATCGGCGACGTAAAGTCGTCGCTCGGATCCGAGCGCCAGGGCCACAGGATCCTTTAGCTGGGAGGCTCCTCGCCGGTTCCCCCCGGCGATCCGCTGCAGTCGGCCGAACTCGGTCCATTTGCGGAGCACGCCTCCACGTGCGTCGATCACGAAAATCGCTCCGTCGCTACTGCTCACGACGGCCACAGGGCGCCCTGCCCCCTGCACCGCAAACCCGCTCTGTCGGTCACTGAATACCCACGATTCAGAGTCGGTCTGATCGTCTGGTCCAATGGATAGCGTTTCGAGATACCTACCCTCCCCCGAAAACCGCTGCACGCGCCCATTATAGGTGTCAGCGACCAGCAGTACCTGTCCGTTTGTCGGGTCGACATCCGAAGGTTCGTTAAACGACCCGGCCTGCGTGCTCCCTCCCCCAATGACGGCGCGCCGCGTGCCGTTCGGTCGCAGGAGGGCCACCACGTCCCGGGCCGCGTCAGCCACGTACAGCTGCCCTCTCGGATCGACCGCCAGGGCCCGCGCGTCCTCGAATTGAGCCAGGGTGGGGCCCTTTCCCTCTTCTGTCGTGTCCTGGGCCGGGGCGGGGTGCAGGGCTAGCCCCCAGGCGGCCGTAAGCCCAATCACGAGGAATGTGGCACTGCGAAGAATCATGTCGCCGGTGTGTCTGAGCCGAGCACAGGCCCTCACGGTGTGTCTTCTAGGTGCGTCAGTCCCTTCTCCCCGATGTCCTGACGGTAGGTCTTCCCGTCGAAGTGAACATGGTCGACGCCCTCGTAGGCCCGATCGAGCGCGTCGGGCAGGGTCGGGCCGAGGGCCGTTACGCCGAGGACGCGTCCCCCAGCGGTAACGATCGTTTCGTCGCCGGCATACTCCGTCCCAGCATGAATTACCGACACGTCCGGCACTTGCTCGGCGGCTTCGATGCCAGTGATTTCGAATCCAGTCTCGTACTCAATCGGGTAGCCGTCCGAGGCCAGGACCACGCAGGCCGCGGCCTCGCTAGAGGCCCGGAGCGATCCCTCTGCCAAGTCTCCTGTGAGCAGCTTCTGGAAGACGGCCGCCAGGTCGGAGTCCACGAGTGGGAGGATGACCTGGGCTTCCGGGTCGCCGAGGCGGCAGTTGAACTCCACCACCTTGGGCCCATCGGCCGTGATCATAAGCCCACAGTAGAGCACTCCGCGGTACGGCGCCCCCTCCTCCTGCATGCCGCTGAGGGTCGGCTCAATGATTTCCCGGCAGATACGGGTGAGCAGGGGGCCATCCAGGATCGGGGCCGGCGCAAATGCCCCCATTCCGCCCGTGTTTGGCCCCGTCCCCCCCTCCCCAATCGGCTTGTGGTCCTGCGAGGGCGTCAGGAGGACGTAGTGCGTGCCGTCGGTCAGCGCAAGCACACTGACCTCTTCGCCTTCCATCTTTTCTTCGATCACCACCCGGTCACCCGCCGTCCCGAACGCGCGGTCCTGCACAATCTGGTCGAGGGCCTCCTGAGCCTCCTCGCGGGTGGCACACACAAACGAGCCCTTGCCACCGGCGAGGCCGTCGGCCTTCACCACGATGGGTGCCCCGGTGGCATCGAGAGCGTCTGAGGCGTCCTCGTACTCGTCCGCCCCGAACACGTGGAACGACGCGGTCGGGATGTCGTGCCGAGCCATGAACCGGTCGGCAAAGGCCTTGCTGCCCTCCAGCCGGGCCGCCGCTTGGGTCGGGCCGACGATGGGGAGCCCTTCCGCCTCGAACCGGTCGACGATCCCGTGCACGAGGGGCTTCTCGGGACCGACCACGGTTATGTCGATCGATTTCTCCTGGGCGAGACTCACGAGCGCATCGAAGTCCATGGCGGCCACGTCCACGTTCTCGCCGACCTGAGCCGTCCCGGGATTGCCGGGGGCTGTGAGGACGGCCGTCACCTGCGAGCTGTCGGCCAGGGCCTTCGCAAGGGCGTGCTCCCGACCGCCGCTTCCAATCACGAGGATTCGCATAGGGATTTCGATGATTGTGCGTCGAGGACCAGTTACCATGAGGAACCCGCCGGTTCGGTCCGGCGAGCACTAACAGGTGTAACATAGGCAAGGATGTCCACTCATGCACGCGTTCAGGAGCGCCGTCCGCTGTTTTCTCCGTGGAACGGGTTTCGACGGAGTGTCCCGTCGGGCCGGTGCGTTCATCCTGCTCCTGGGACTGCTCGTCAGTTGGGCAGCCCCCGCGGCTGGGCAGCCGGCGTTCCCAGGGGCCCCCAGCGAGCCCACCGTCAACCTGCGGATTTACCCTTTCGATCTCTGGAGCCCACGAGTCGGGCTCGGGGTCGGTGCCGGACTGGTCTTCCATCATTTTGGCCGGTCGAACGCGCAGGCCCTCCTGACGTTCGCCCCGGCCCAGCACGAGCAGGTGGCCACTGGGGCCTGGGCGAGCGCTAACCCGCGCCGCGCCCGCCGGTACGTACTGGTGAACGCCCGGGGCCTTCACACGAACCGGGACTGGTTTTACGGCCTGGGCCCCGGCTCCACCCTCGACGCACGCCAGTCTATCGCGCGCTCTGCGGTTCAGGTTCGCGTTCGTGTCGGGCAGGCGTTTCTCGACCATCGGCTGATCATTCAGCCCCACCTCGGCGTGTCGACGCACCGGATTGACCGAGTGCCGAACCCGACGGCTTCGTCCCTGGGCCGCCCCTCCCGCACCCACCTGCGCCAGCTTGCGAGTAGCACCCTCGGTCCCTTGAGTCCTCAGCAGTCGGGGCTCCGCGCTGGAGTTGCGGTGCTGTACGACAGCCGTTCTCACCCTTCCCGTTCGACAGGGGGTGTTTTGCTGCAGGGACGCTGGTCACGGTATCTCGACCTCACCTCCTCGGTCGTGCGCTTCGACCAGTTCGACCTTGGGGCGTACGGCTTCTTGCCCCTCGGCGGCTCCCACCACCTCGCGGGACGCCTGCACCTGACCCTCACGTCGCCC
The DNA here is from genome assembly GCF_042218895.1 of Salinibacter sp. NCBI lineage: Bacteria > Pseudomonadati > Rhodothermota > Rhodothermia > Rhodothermales > Salinibacteraceae > Salinibacter > Salinibacter sp. The sequence goes on from NZ_JBDGQQ010000028.1 coordinate 18,180, forward strand.
CGAGGTCGGGCCGCCGTTCCGTACTACCTCCGCCCCACGCTTGGGGGATCGCGCGTGCCAGGATGGGCTCGAACCCGATTCGTGGCCTTGGACCGGTTTCTCACCAGCATGCTGTACCGCTTCCCCATCCTCCAGATTCTGGGCGTCGTGGATTTCGACGGACACGTGGGGGTCCATGCGGCAAGCGTGTACGATGCATTCTTTTCGGAGGCAAGGGCTAAGTTGACGTTCGAGGAGTCTCTGAGCTCGGGACGAGCATCTGTCCCGCTTCGCCCGTCGGCCTCTGCCGGCCTGCACGTGGGACTTTCGTTTCGGGAAACGCCCTCCCTCGATTTCGCACTCGGGCTGAGTCCAGAGGGCGTCACGGCTGTACGCTTCACATTCAGCCAGAACCTGCGGGCCCTTCGCCCTCCGCACCACCGGACGCCGCGTAGCTACTGAGAAGCCTCGACGGCTCTTCCCGAGTCTGGGTTGGAGGCGTCGTCGAAGGCTGCAGGTTTGTCGAACTGATTGAAGACAAAGCGTTCGGACTCATATGTTTAGATGGCATCACCTGTTGTAGACTGTTGTGCCAATCCCTGTCTTAGCACTGCTAGTGCTAGCCGTCGGGCTCTACGTTCTTCTATTCGGGATCGTCTCGGTTCAGTACATGGTCGCCCGGCGCCGGACGTCCCCGTCGGATGTTTCCGACACGCCACCGACCTCTATCGTCCTGGACGCCCGCTCAGGCCACGTCCACGATGCCCTAGAACCGCTCACCGAAGCAGACATCCTGACGGACCAGCGGGACGTCGTCCTTGTGTGTACTGCCTCTACCGAGACCTCCTCACTGCCCGGGTCCCCGGAACAGATTCGCCGGGTTGAGGTCGACGAGCCCACCTCGTCCGGCCCCTGGTCCGCTCTGCAGGTGGGCCTCAAGGCCGCGCAGGGCGACGTGGCCCTCGTGTTGTCGTCCAGCTGTTCGGGCTCGGCGGACTGGGCCCGGGCGATGGTGCAGCGCTGCACGCCAGACACCCCGATCGTCGTAGGGCCGACGGTCGTGGAGCACAACGACCGGTTCCTTCCCCGGCTGGAGGCCCTCCACCGGTTCATGGAAATTGCCATGGCCGCCGGGCTCGGCGGACACGAGCTCCTTTCTCACAGACAGCCCAATCTCGCAGTGAGGACCAGCAAGGTGAAGGGCTTCTCAGCAGCTGATGAGGCCTCACAGGAGAACATGCTCTCAGCAGACAATGCCCCCGCCATCGCTACCGAACCGGAAGCTGCGGTGTCGTGTGGGCCAGCAGCGTCCGTTCAGGCCTACGTTTGCCGCCAGGCCCGGCTGCTCCGAAGGGTCGTGCGGCACTTTGGCTGGTGGCCGCGATGGGCCGCGGTCGGAATCTGGTTCGTGCACGTGGCGGTGCTGATCGCGTGCCTGGTGGCGGTGGTCGTTCCGGCGTGGCGCCAGCCCGCCCTCGCTGTCCTTCTCGCCAAAATGGGGGGCGATGCGCTCCTTGCGGTCCCGGCCGCTCGGCACTACGGCCAGCACAGCCTCCTCCGGTCGTTCGTGCCGGGTGAGCTCTTCCTCGTCTTTGCCGTCCCCTTCGCCGGACTCTTGGCCTTCTACGATCTGCTCTCTCCAGCCCCGCCGACGCGCTCTTGAGCTTCCTTCACTGCGACGCAATGCGTGTACTCGTTCCGTACCTTGCCACGCACGGCCTTCGCCCGTTCCAGCGCTACTTTCCGGACATGCTGTGGCGCGTTGAGGCGAAGGCCCGAACGGCGTACCTCACGTTCGACGACGGGCCGACGGAGGAGATGACGGACGACCTCCTTGACCTTCTCGCTGAGTACGATGCCCAGGCGACTCACTTCCTCGTCGGGCAGAATGCCGAGACACATCCCGACCGGGTCCGGGCCATCGTGTCGGCCGGGCATCGGATTGGCAATCATACGTACACCCACGTCGATCCCTGGTCGGTCCCGGAGAAGGAGCTGCTCGCGGAGCTGACGCGAACGTCGAAGCGCCTGTCAGAGCTTGCCCAGTCCCGAATCCACGCCCTGCGCCCCCCCTACGGCCACCCTACCGGTACGCTTCGCCGGTGGTGTGCCGAGCAAAACCAGCGCATGGTGATGTGGGACGTGATGCCCGGCGACTACCTCAAAACCGCTACGGCCGCTCGCGTGTCCCGATTCGTCATTCGGCATGTGCGGCCCGGATCCGTAATCGTCCTGCACGACAACCCGATCTGCGAGGACGTAACCCTCCCGGCCCTCGAGACGATTCTGGACACGCTTACCAGTGAGGGATGGTCCTTCGACGCCCTCTAGAGCTCGACCGACCTCTTCAGGTCCAAGGCCGTGAGACGCAAGGCGCGGTCGCCCTCGTCCTCGGCGATGGTGGCCGCCTATTCAAGCCGATCGTGGAGCTCAACGAGAAAGGACCGGAGTGCTTTCAGATTCTCCGCCGTGTCCTTCTCCGCCTCCCTGCGCTCAATCGCCTGGCGTGCCCCGTCGATCGTGTATTTCTTCTCCTTGAGCAAGTAGCGGATGCGCTTGACGGTCTCGACATCCTCCTCGGTGTACACGCGCCGGCCTGCCCGGTTTTTCTGAGGACTCAAGACCTCGAACTCTTGCTCCCAGTACCGCAGGACATGCGGTTCCTGATCCACGATCTCGCTGACCTCCCCGATCGAATGGTAGAGCTTCTCAATTTCGTCCTCCGACATGGCTGCACCCTCGCGCTGGATGAGTGTGTTGAAGATGCCTGATGTACGGAAAAGCGTCCCCACCGTTCGGCCCAGTCGGGCGTCGTCCACGACCTCACGCTGTCGGCGCGCTACGCCCCGACCAGTTCGAACGTCGAACCGACGGCCGGGTCCTTCTCCACCTCGATGCGCACCGGAAAGGCGCGCTTGAGTCGCTCCAGATGCGTGATGACGAGCACCTTGGCGAAATCCTCCCGGATGGCCTGAATGGCCTCCACCAGCCGCTCGATCCCATCCTCATCCTGCGTCCCGAATCCCTCGTCGATCACAAGGGTCCGAACCCGCACGCCGCTACGCTCCGCCAGAAGCTGAGCGAGCGCGACGCGAAGGGCGAAGTTGACCCGGAAGCTTTCTCCGCCCGAATAGGTTTCGTAGGGGCGCGGCACCCCGTGCTCATCGGTGATGATAATCTCAAGGGTTTCCTTGGTCCCCCCGCTTTTCTTTTCCTTGAGGGTCTCGAGGCGGACGTGCATCCGCCCCTCCGTGAGCCGATCCAGAATGCGGTTGGCCCGTTCCTCGATCTCTGGAAGCGTCTCCTCGATGATCAGAGAGGGAATCCCGTGTTTGCCGAAGGCCGTGCGGAGGTGCTTGAATCGATGCTGCTGCGCGGCGGCCTCCTCCCGCTCCTCCTTCGCCTCCTGGAGCGCCTCCCGATCTGACTCGGCCTGCTCCAGACGGGCCTCCAGCTTCCCGAGCCGTTGCTGCAACTCGCTGAGGGCATCCTCCTCGGCCTGCACGCGCTGAGAGGTGGCTTCTTGCTTTTCGACAAGTGCTTCTTTGCCCTCAAGCGTCTCCTCCAATTTCTCCAGTCGCTCCTCCAGTGCCGCCTTTTCGTCCTTCGCCTGCTCGAGTCGATCCTGAACCTGATCGCGCTGCTCGCACCAGTCCGCACGGTTTTGCTGCGCGTTTTTAAGCGCGCTGCGCCGGTCGGGAATTCCATCTAGGTCCCGAATCCGCTGGCGCACCTGTTGGAAGCGATCCGGGTCAAAGTCGATGTCCTCGAGGGCCTCCTCCAGTCGGTCGATGCGATCCCGCAGGTCCTCGAAGGCTGTGTGCTCCTCCAGCGACGTGCGGAGCTCGCCGATCTGCTCGTCGTGCTGTTTGATTTTGCGGTCCAACTCGTCGCGTCGACGGTCCGCATCCTCGAGCTCCTGGATCCGACCCAGGTGCTGGTCCAGCCGGGCCGCCCGGGCCTGCAGGGTCTCGAACGTGTCGGCATTCACGGTGAGGGCCCCGAGACGTTGCTTGCAGGCCTGCCACCGGCGGCGGGCGCTCTCGGCGAAACGGCCTGTTTTCAATTGATGGGTGAGCTGGTCGACTTGTTCTTTGTGAGCAGCAAGGGATTCAGCGGTTTCTTCTAAGGCCTGGTACTGCTCCCGGACCGTGGCGAGGGCCTCCGGAACGTCATCGAGCTCGCTACGCTCTTCCTGGAGGCGGCGGTACGACCGGCGGAGCTTGGCCCGTTTGGCCTTCTGTTCCTCAATCCGACGCTCCTCTTCCTCGATGGCAGTCTCCAGCTCGTCGATGTGAGACTGAAGGGTGCTTTCCACCTCCCGACGGTGGGCCTCCGTAAGTTCCGTTCCGCATGTCGGGCACACATCGCCGTCCGCCTCCCGGAATCGGTGGAGCTCTTCGACGTCACGCTCGCGTTCTTCCCGCCAGGCCTCCAGCTGGCCGGTGCGTTCCTGCAGCGTCTCCGACAGCTGTTTCCCTTGCGCCTCAATGTTCTCGAGGTGCTCGTCGAGATCCGCCCGCCGCTGCTGCTTGCTCTCCAGCTCGTCGATGCGCGTTGCCAGGTCGTCTTTCTTTTCGAGCGCTTCTTGCTCCTGCTCAATCTGATTCTGGCGCGTGTCGATCTCCGCCTTCAGCTGCTGCCGCTTTTTCACGATGGCCGCTTTGGCCTCGCTCAGGGTGTCCTGCAACTGCTCCCGCTGCCGCCGGACCCGCCTCAGTTCCCCGAGCTGTTGGCGCGCAGCCTGGGACCTGCGGACGCGCGCTTCGATCTCGGGCCGTTGGGCGAGTACCTCCCGGCACTCCTCCAGAGACTCTGCGAGGCCGTTCCGCTCGACCTTCAGCCGGTCGAGGCGACGCTCAAGCTCGTTGCGTCGGTCTTGGAGCGTGGATCGCTCCTGTTCGAGCGTTTTCTCCAGGTCGCGCCGCCGGTCGCGCTTCTCATCAAGGACGTCCCGCTCGTCCTGGAGCGACTGATACTCCTCGTAGGCCTCCTCGATGGCCGCTTGCTCCTCCAGGAGCTCATCGGCCTCAGCGATCCGTTCGCTCAAGGCGTCCATCTCCTCCCGGTGTCGCTCGATGCGCTCATCCAGGGCCTGAATGGACTCCCGAACCGATTGCGCTTCCCGGGCCTTGGCTTCGAGATCGGCGCGCTCCTGCGTGAGTTCTTTCTCCTGGGCACGCAGCTGGGCCAGCAGCTTCTTCTGCTCCGCGATCTTCGCCTGCACGGTCTCCCGCTCGTCCTCCCACTCTGGGACGTCCTCAAGGGACTGCTCGAGGCGTTCGATGTCCGCCTCCGCGCGCTTCCGGCGCTCTTTGGCCGCCCGCCAGCGGTCGCGGGCCTTGTCCTCGAGGGCGTCGTACTTGTCGAGATTGAGGATCCGAACGAGGATTTCCTTCCGCTGACTCGGACTTTTCTTCGTGAACTCGTCCGATCGTCCCTGGAGCAGGAACGCCGAGTTGATGAAGGTGTCGTAGTCCAGCCCGAGGGTGTCTTCGATTCGGGCCTGGGTTTCGCGCTGGGTGGCCCCCGTGAGGGGATGGTAACTGTCTCCCTCCGACTCTTTGATCTGAAACTCGAGGTCGGAGTAGGTGGTCTTGCCGGTCTCGGACTTCGAGAAGGAGCGGGTGACCCGGTATCGGGTGTGTTCCAGGTCAAAGGTGAAGGTGACCTCCATGTGACGGGTGCCGATCCGGATGAGCTCCTCGTCGGGCTTCCGACGACCACTCGACTTTCGCGCCTCGCCCCAGATGGCCCAGGTCATCGCGTCGAGCAGGGCCGACTTTCCTTCCCCGTTGCCGCCGGAGAGGCACGCCACGTTGAAGGTCCCAAAGTCGAGGGGCGGAACGTCTGTGCCGTAGCTCAGGAAGTTCTTCAGTTCCAGGCGGACAGGGATCATGCGGGTAGGGACAGCACACTGCGTTGGAGGGATGCATCCTCGATGCCCACGGGCACCGGTACGGGAAATTTCCGCCGCCCACCTGCTGTTTCACACCCTCGCCCGCGGCCTACCGGAACTGCACGGGGGTTACGATGACGGTCGTCTCTACGACATCATTCAGCCCCTCGTCCGCGAGGTGCTCCTTTAGGAAAGCCTCCGTCGCCTCCGCAATGCGGGCCCGTTCCGGCGCGTCGACCGCCCCGTCCACAGAGGCCAACAGGGACTCCTCCCCTTCCACGTCCAGACGCGCATCGATCCGTTCTCGAGGGGCCCCGGGCACCCGTTCGTCCCGAAACTGCAGATCGACGGTGAGGCTGCAGTCCGTGATTCCGTGGTTGTGGAGCACGTCCGTCGTCGTCTCCTCGATCGCCCTCCGCAGGTCGCCGGCAAGCGCGGGGTTGAGGCGGCTGTTCTCCAGTACGGCCCCGCGAATCGAATCGACGTCGGTGTCGGCGGTCACGTGCATGTCGATCATGATGTCACTTCCGAGTACGGCCATCGGCTCAGGGAACGATAACGGGGAAAACAACTCCGGGTGCAAGAACCAAGGAGTGAGTGAAAAGCTTCGTTCACTTTTTCTTAAAGATATCTGGGATGCTCGCTGTTCCTAGCGCTGTTGATTCGGAGTCACGGGCCAGTACTCGACATGGCCGACTCTTTGCCCGACGACGGGGTCGTCGGCGACCGGATCTCAGCCCGGACGCGCGTTCCGAGCTCATCGGCGGCCCTCTTGGCAGCCGGGAACCAGTTCTCGGCGGCCTCCATGGTGCGGGGCAGAAGCTGGGCGACGGGCCGATACAGGGTCGACTTCTTCTTCGTCTTCTCACTCGGGACTTCTATGCCGGTGAGGGCCAAAAAGAGAAGGCTCAGGAGCAGGGCTGCTTTGAAGCCGCCAACGGCCCCACCGGCGACCCGGTCCAACACCGATAGGGAAAGTGACGCGAGGACTTGCTCCAGAAACCGGGAAATCACCAGGAAGAGAAGGTAGACGCCCAGAAACAGTGTAGTAAATCCGGCGAGAGGCGCCAGGGACTCGGACAGCTTGAGGCTCTCCACAATCATGTTCCCAACCATCCCCATGAACTCAACCGAGACAAGGAAGGCGACCACGAGCCCGACGAGACTCGCAACCTGTCGCACGGCCCCAACCGAGTAGCCCCGCAACAGGCCCCCAATGAGGATCGCGATGATAAGCCAGTCGAGCACAGTGAGCATGGCACAGCCGCTGTTCCGCTCAGGGAAAAGGCTGGTTATTCGAATAGTGAGGAGACAGCACGGCAGTGTAACGGTAATAACTGAACGCGGATGGTGCAACCCCTCGATGATCTTGGCGGAGGCGCGAGCTTCTCTGCGGAAGCCCTCTGGCAGACCAAGGTGAAGCCAGGATGCAGCGAGTGACGTGCACGTGGGGCCTGGGTGAGCCGGTAAGATGCCTCGAGCGAGACAACTCCTCTCCGTCGGCCGCTAGGTGCGCGAGGCGTGTGAGACAGGGGGAGCCGTCTCTCCACCGGGCTGTGCGATGATCTCGGTGGGGGCGACCCGGAGCCGCCGGCCGAATGCCTCTTTGAAGAGACTGCCCTCCTCTTCTGCCCCCCACACCTCAAGCTGCGGATCTTCTTTCGTCGCCAGGAGGAGATGCAAGGCATTGGCGGTGAGGCGAGCCCGAATCGCGACCACGTTCTGGAAGTGGCTCCGATCTAGCCCCTCCGCCACCCGAAGCAGCCCGGTCAACTGGCGGACCCGCCGCTGCTGCGCCGGAGACAGTTGCCCGAAGTGATGGTCCGCTGAGGCGGGTGCCGGCCCGCGGTGATAGCGGGCCGCAAGCGCTACGAGCGAAATCTCCTCGGGCTGAAATCCCTGGAGGTCAGCGTGCTCGATGAGGTAGTGGGAGTGCTCGTTGTGCTCGTCGTGGTTTACGAGGTAGCCCACGTCGTGCAGGAGCGCCGCGTACTCCAGCAGCTCCGCGTCGCTCGCCGGCCCGTCGTACAAAGGGCGGCACACGTCGAAGAGCAAGGTCGCCGTGGCCGCTACGTGCTGGGCGTGGTCCTCCTCCCAGTCGAACCGGTAGGCGATCTCGTGCACGCTGCGCCTTCGGGGGTCCCGGTAGGACGCCATTTTCCGGAGACGAGCGGCGTCCGACTGGATATAGTGCACCACCATCCCCTCCCGAAGAGCATTCGGAGACACCCTTATGTCCTCGACCGAGGGAAGACCTGCGCAGATCGTGTCGAGCAGGAGCGCCCCCGCCCCAATCTGATCGACCCGCTTCGGCTCAATGCCGGGGTGTGCCATCCGCTCTTCAGCGGAGGCCCCCAGGATTTTTCGGAGAGCCCTCCGCACGCGGTCGACGGGGAAGGCTTGCTGGAAGATGGAGCGGTTGTTATCCCCAAATTCGTGGCGCGTCACGCGGACCAGGCTCTTCATCGTGCCCGACGACCCGACGAGGGTCGTAATTCCATGCTCTCGGCAGACCGAAAACACCTCCTTCAGCTCCTTCTTGAAGTGGGCCCGTAGTTGAGCCCGTTCGTCGCTCGAGATCGGGTCCGTCGTCAAGAATCGCTCCGTCATGCGGGCGGCCCCCAGCTTCAGGCTCACGTCGTAGGCGTCCGAGTCCTCGTCCACGACGATGAACTCTACAGAACCACCCCCAATGTCCACCAGCAGGGTTGGTTCTGGAAACTCAACCGCCCGCCGCACCCCTTGAAAAATGAGGTGGGCCTCCTGCTCTCCCGTGATGGGGCGGATGCGGAGGTTCAGCTCCTCGCGGGCCTGTCGGATGAACGCTCCCCCATTGGCAGCCTCCCGGATGGCGCTCGTGGCAAACGCAAGATAATCGCGCACCCCCCAGCCGTCGGCGAGGAGCTTGATCCGCTTCAACGCGTGGAGGCCCCGTTCCATCGCCTCCTCGGGGAGCCGGTTGGCGTCGAGGCCGTGCTGCCCGAGGCGCACCATCTCCTTCAGGCGGTCTACCACCTGATAGCTGCCATTCGGATGGGCGTCGACGATAATGGCGTGGAAGGAGTTGGTGCCCAGGTCGATTACGCAAACGCGCACCGGCGACGCCGCGGTGCCAGACCGGTAGGTCGTTTCCGGGACGCGCACGCAGGCGGCCCGCTCGCGGGGAGTGAGCATGCAGGACGGTGTCGTTCGTGGGGACAGTTGCGAATGAAACGCGGGCAGAGATTCTTTTCGAGGCGGCCACCTCAGATTTGCACACGAAAAATTCCACGCCGATAAATGATGCCAGAGGCCTCTGGTTCGTAGCCGTCCCGCTCTGACCGAGGCCCCCGCCTCTGTCGATGATACCTGCCCAGGAAATCCACTGGCGTCGGTTGCCGAGTGGGGAATGGTCGTTCCCGGAAGGGGGCAAACATGTCCGAGGGTCCAACGGCTGGCCCCAACCGGACAGGAACAATGGCGGCGCACCTCCGGAAACGAGGCACTTCGACGGGCCGAGGCCATCGCGCCCGCCCTGCGGCTGGGAGCCCCGTGGCGACCTGCGCATCGTGACCTGCGACGGGGAATGACGCAGTCCCCCGGCAGTCGCTATTGCGATGCCGCCGTGCTTTCGTCCGTCGTCAAAAGTCCCCGGCTGGCTTCGAGGAGCGAGATGAAGCCGGCGCGGGTCCCATTCGGGTCGTCCCCGCGGCCCTGCTCGGCCAGGCGCCGCACGTCGTCGAGGGTGAGCGACCCATTGTACTTCGAATCGCGGAGCAGCATGCCGTAGCCCGCCACGGCCGCGGCGAAGTGGAAGTCGCCCGACACCTCCCGAGTGGCCATCTCGCGGGTCAGCGGACGTTTGATGAGCTGGCTCGTGTCCCCATCCGGTTCTTTGTAGCGCAGCTTGAGGGTGAGCAGCTCGTCCGAGGCCGATGCTTCGTCGCTAGGCTGGGTCTCTTGATATTTCAGGTCGCCCACCGTGGGCACGTCCACCTCCGACTCTACGCCCCGCGGAATCACGTCGTAAAGAGCCGTGACGCTATGGCCGGCGCCCAGCTCGCCGGCATCTGTGCTGTCGTCGGCAAACTCCTCATCCTCGAGCTGCCGGTTCACATATCCAATGAGTCGATACGCCGCCACCTCCGCCGGATTGAACTCGACTTGCACCTTCACGTCCTTCGCAATCGTCTGCAGGGTCGAGCCCAGCTGGTCGACGAGCACGCGCCGGGCCTCCGTGGCCGAGTCGACGTAGTAGTAGTTGCCGTTGCCGTGGTTGGCAAGCGTTTCCATCTTGTTGTCCTTGATGTTGCCGGTGCCAAAGCCCAGCACGGTGAGGGCCGTACCGCTGTCTCGCTTCCGTTCCACCAGCCGCTGCAGCGCCCCATCGCTAGAGAGGCCCACGTTGAAGTCGCCATCGGTGGCCAGGATGACGCGGTTGATGCCGTCGTCGATGTAGTTCTCCTCCGCCACGGCGTAGGCCTGCCGGATGCCCGCGGCGCCTGCGGTAGAGCCCCCCGCCTCCAGCCGGGTGATGGCCTGCTTGATCGAGTCGGTCTCGGTGCCGGGAGTCGACTCCAGCACGAGGCCGGAGGAGCCGGCGTAGACGACCATCGCTACGCGGTCTTCGGGGCGGAGCTGTTCGGCCAGCATCCGAAAGCCCTTCTTGAGGAGCGGGAGCTTTCGGGGAGACCGCATCGATCCGGAGACGTCGACCAGGAAGACGAGGTTGCTCGGCGGACGCTCGGCCCTGGGCACCCGACGCCCCTGAATGCCGATGTGGACGAGCCGGTGCTTCTCGCGCCAGGGAGCCGATCCCGTTTCCATTGTCACGGAAAATGGGTGCTCGTCGTCAGCGGTTGGGGCCGGGTAATCATACTGAAAGTAGTTTAGAAACTCCTCGATGCGAACCGCGTCCTTCGGCGGCTGCTCGCCGTCCCGGATGAACCGTCGTACATTCGTGTAGGATGCCCCGTCCACATCGATCGCGAAGGTCGACAACGGATGATCCGAGACCGCGCGGAAGTCGTTGGACTCGATGGGGGCGTAGTCCTCCGTATTCCAGTTCGACGGAGGCCGTCTCCGCATACCTCCTCCTTGCTGTGCGGACGGTGCTACGTTCAATGCCGCGTCAAACTCGCGCTCTGCCCCTGGCTTCGTGGTGGAGGGATCCGTCCGGGAGGGCGCAAGCGAAAAGGAGACCCGGGTGTTCGTCCCGGTCTCTACGGTAGCTGTTTTCTGGACGGACGCATACCCCGGAGATTGGGCAGTCACGACGTGCCGTCCAGGGGGTACATTGGGGAGACGGAACCGCCCTTTCGTTCCCGTTGCGTCTCCGATCTGCAGGCTATCGATTGTGACTTTAACGCCCGACAGTCGCTGTCCCGTTTTTGCGTCCGCAACGGTGCCAACGATGGTCCCGGTTGAGGCCGTCTGGGTCGGCTGGGCCGCGGCCGTCTCCGACGAGAGTGAAGAAAGACACAGAAGCGTAGTAAGCAGCGCGGCGACGTATCGCATGGCGTCCGTGAGATTTGATGGCGTGCAGAAGAAGCGTACACATTCACTTCAAAAAACGCTCACGGCGCGGGATTATTGCCGGGGACGGTTTTCAGGAGGGGTCTCCCCCTGCTACGTCGGGAGGTCTGCCTGTTCGGCCACGGCCGACGCGATGGCCTCCGCCATCGCTTCCGGTGGACGTTCTGGCGTCCAGCGCACCGCCGTGAGCTCGTCGCGGTGCGAATAGGTCCAGTGCAGGAGCAGTCGGATCTCGGTGGTATCCCGCTTCGACAGGGAGTCCGGCGGCGTGACCGACGGGTCGAACACGGCCCGGCACCGGTCCTGGAGCCGCGCCTGCTGCTCGTCGTCAAAGGGAAGCGGGCACACGATCGCGTCCTCAAACCGTCCAAAGCGGACGAGTAGCACGTCGACACGGCCCTCCCGGTCGTTTTCGGTGTGGACGAGTGCCGCGTGGTGCTGGCGCACCGGGGCCGCTGCGATGCGCTGCTTCTCCAGGATGCGCTCAAGCTGCTCGATCGTGTCCCGAAACTTGGCGGCTCGCTCAAAGTCGTGCTGGTCGGACGCCTGCTGCATCCGGTCCCGCAGCCGATCGAGCACCGTTGGGTCGCGGCCTTCAAGGAAGGCCTGCACCCGGTTTACCACCTCAGCGTACCGCCCTGGATTCTCCTCTTCGCAGGGCGCCGTGCAGCGGTCCATGTCCGCATAGAGACAGCGCTGGCCCAGGTGGAGCCGGCTGTCGTCGCACTCTCGGAGTTGGAAAAACCGGCTAACGACGTCGACAACCATCTCGGCCTGCTCGGCGTTTCGGACCGGTCCGTAGTACTCGGCACCGTCGTCCGACAGCGACCGGGTCCACGAGACGGTTGGGTACTCGTGGGTGGCGTCGAGGCGAATGAAGGGGCGGCTGTAGTACCGCCGCTGAGCCCGGTTATAGCGAGGCTTTTCGGTCTTGATGAGGTGCGATTCGCGGAGGAGGGCCTGTAGTTCGGTCGGGGTCGTTTCCCAGTCTACCGTCCGCACCTTCTGGAGCATCTTGCGCTTCCGCCCGCTCCGCGACTCGACGGCCGTGAAGTGGCTCCGAAGCCGGTCGGGCAAGCACTTTGCCTTGCCGATGTATAGGGAGGTTCCCGAGCTGTTGCGGAGCGCGTACACGCCGGGAGCATCGGGCACATCCGGAAGCACTTCGTTCCGGATCTGCTCCAGGTGGCTCGGGGTTTCCCGGACCGTCTGGTACGACTGATACTGGAACGAAAGGAGCTCGTCGAGGGTCTCGATGCGGTGCTCAAACTCCAGCTGCTGGAGGAGGCGGCGAAGGACGATGCTCGTGGCCTCCGCGTCCCCCAGCGCACGGTGGCGCCCGTCCACGTCGATGTCGTAGAATTGGGCGAGCCGACTCAGGCCCTTCGAGTCCAGCCCGGGGAGCAGCCGACGAGCCAACCGCAGCGTGCAGAGCCCGTCGTTCTGGAGTGGGTTCCGGCCCAGCCGTTCCAGCTCCGCATCGATAAAGTCTCGATCGAACGACTGATTGTGGGCGACGAAGACCCCTTCCCCGAGAAAGTCGAGGTACGCCGGGAGAACGTCCTCCATCGGCGGGGCGTCGAAGACCATGGCGGTCGTGATGCCGGTGAGCTTCGTGATGCGCCCCGGAACCGACCGCTGCGGATTCACGAGGTGCTGGAACCGGTCGAGCACCTGACCGTCGCGGACCTTGACGGCACCGAGCTCAATGACCCGGTTGGTGTCCGCCGAGGTCCCGGTCGTCTCAACGTCTGTGACCACGAACGTAGCGTCGGTAACCTCCATCAATTCAGTTCGGGCGCTGCGGATTCAGGTGATCGTGCTTCTCCTCGAGTGTCTGGAGAGTCGGGAGGTCGTAGTTGAAATGGTAGAGAGCCCCTTCCCAGGAGCCATACTGCGCATTGGGGAGGACAATCCACCGCGTGCCCCAGTACCTCCGGAGCGCATGGCTGCGCTTGCGCCGTGCCGCAACCGTCGTGTCCGCCTGGGCCACGAAATCGCCGAAGTTGTCGCCGATGAGAAGAAGAATCCGGTACCGCTCCGCGACCCAGGCCCGACGCGCACTCTTGGGGCCCCATCCTTCCATTTCTCCCTGAGTGAGGACGGCGTCCGGAGCGTCGTCGATCGGGAACCCGAGGGCCTTCAGGTTGTCGCGTGTCGATTCTTCGACATCGGCGTCCCGGTTGGTCAGATAAATGACCTGTACTCCGCTCCGCACAGCTGCCTGGGTGAAGCCGAGGGCCCCCGGCACGGCTCCCGCGCGTTCCTCCCGAACCCACGCCTTCCACGTTTCCGAGCTATAGGCCGCGTTGTTGCGGATGAGACGAGCCTGGTAGGCACTGTTGTCGAGCACCGTCTCGTCCACGTCGAGCACCACGGCCGGAGGCTTGTCCCGGTACACGCCGGATCCATTCTCTGCCTGCTCGAGAGCGGCCGTCCACGTGCTGTCGGCCAGCGCCTGCCGCATCCGGACCTCCGCCAGGGCGTACGCCTGCCGAGCAGTGCCCGTGTACTCGACGGAGGTCTGCGCCCAGAGGGTGCTGTGGAGGTTGGGATTCCGGAGACTCGCCGCTCGGGCCAGGCTGTCGTTGAGGGCCTCTAGGCTGTCCACCCGATCTCGGAGTTCCGACGCGGACTCGGGCGAGAGGGAGGTGCGGGCCGACCGGCACGCCCCAATCATCAACGTCCCGAGGAGCAGGATGGGGACCAGCCGGGACGACATCAGACAATCCGGCACGCGCATGACCAGCAATGGTTGCGTCTCATCCATGACGACTCTTTCTTCTCGATTCCGAAAATACCTGGAATCGGCCGCGGGCGCAACCCGAACAAGGTGACAAGGCAGGAAAGATGCCTCGACATTTCCCGGCTCCACGGGAGGACTCCGGACCATCTTCACCAGGAGGCGACCGGATTACGTGTTCGTTGATTCCCGACCGGACGGGGAACGATCTTCGGGACAAGAGTATGACGTGTACACTGACATCTCTTTTACAAACCCGTCGATGTCTACCATGGGCGACGCCCAAGACTTCGCCTCATTCGCCAAGAATCTCACGTCGCTCCCCACGAGCATCTATGAGGGAGGATTGAGCGACCAACCCACCTCGGGCCTCGTTCCGAAGGTGGTCGAGCAGACCACGCGTGGGGAACGAGCCTATGACATCTTCAGCCGACTGCTGAAGGAACGGATCGTGTTTGTTGGCACCCCCATCAACGACCAGATTGCGAACCTGACGGTTGCGCAGCTCCTGTACCTGGAGAATGAGGGGTCGAGCCAGGACATCAGCCTTTACATCAACTCGCCTGGGGGGGTCATCTACAGCGGACTAGGGGTGTATGACACGATGCAGTATGTCGAGTCGCCGATTTCCACAATCTGCGTGGGCTTGGCCGCCTCCATGGGATCGGTGCTCCTCGCCGCCGGCGAAGAGGGCCGGCGGGCCTGCCTCCCGAACTCTCGCGTGATGATGCACCAGCCGATGGGAGGCGCCCAGGGCCAAGCTACCGACATCGAGATTCGGGCCAACGAGCTGGCGTGGCTCAAGAAGCGCCTCTACCAGATCCTCTCCCACCATTCCGACACGGACATCGATAAAATCAGGGCCGACGCCGACCGGAACTACTGGCTGAGCGCGGAGGAGGCGCGGGACTACGGCCTCGTGGATGACGTGCTCAACCCCGAAAACCTGGAAGGCCTAAAGGCCCTCCACACGAACGGAGAAGCCGACGCGTCTTCCGAGAACGGATCCGACGAAGGCTAGGAGTGCCCCCTTGGCCTCTTCGCCGTGGGAATCTGAGACCCGCCCTCTCAGTGTTGAAGGATCGCCCACGTTGTCTCTGAGCACTGGTCCCTCGGCATCCCTATCCGACTGGTCGGAGCCCTCACTGCTCCTTGTCCGGCAGGAAACAGTCCCTGCCGATCGGTTCCGTACGTTCGAGGCCTGACCTTCCCACTCGGGCATGGGGCCGACTGTGGACCCGGTACGAACGGGAAGTGCGCGAAACCTCCGAGATCCCGCTCCTCTTCTTCCTCCGGTCCCTCCTGCAACCGGATAGATCCGTTCCTCCTCCCGCCTTCCATTGCCCTAGCGCTGCCTCCCTACGATGGAATACCGACACCTCGGCACCTCCGGCCTCAAGACCTCGGTGCTCTCGTACGGGTCGTGGGTGACCTTTGGCGATCAGATTGACACGGAACGCGCCGCCGAATGCATGCAGGTGGCCTACGACCATGGCGTCAACTTCTTCGACAACGCCGAGGCCTACGTGGGGGGCCGGTCGGAGCGCATGATGGGGCAGATCATCCAGGACAAAGGATGGGACCGGACCGATTTGGTCGTCTCGACCAAGATTTTCTGGGGCGGCGACGGACCCAACGATCAGGGTCTCTCCCGCAAACACGTGATCGAAGGCACCGAGGCGTCCCTCCGGCGCCTGCAGATGGATTACGTGGACCTCTTGTTCTGTCACCGACCCGACGTCGAAACCCCGATCGAGGAGACGGTGCGGGCAATGAGTTACCTCGTCGATCACGGATACGCTTTCTACTGGGGGACGAGTGAGTGGAGCGCGCAGCAGATCCGACACGCCTACGAGGTGGCCCGCCGCGAGCACCTCGTGCCTCCGACCATGGAGCAGCCCCAGTACAACATGTTTCACCGAACCCGTGTGGAAAAGGAGTACACGCCGCTCTACGACGACCTCGGCCTGGGCACTACGACCTGGAGCCCCCTCGCCAGCGGTCTCCTCACCGGAAAATACAACGACGGCATTCCGGAGGAAAGTCGTCTCGCGACCGAGGGCTACGAATGGCTCCAGGACCAGGTTCTCGTCGAGGAGCGCCTCGAGAAGGTGCGGCAACTAACGGAGGTCGCCGATTCCCTTGGCTGCACCACGGCCCAACTCGCGCTTGCCTGGTGCACCCTGAATCCCGACGTGAGCACCGTCATTACCGGGGCCACCTCGCCCGCACAGGTCGAGGAGAACATGCAGGCCCTCGACGTGGTCGACCGGATTGACGAGGACGTGAACGCCCGGATCGAGACGATCCTTGACAACCAGCCGGAGTCCCTACCGAATTATCGACGCTCCTAACGGGGTGCCCGCCGTTCCGGCTACAGGGTGGACGCTGTGCGGGCGTCGTGCAGTTCCCCGTCGGCCTTGAGTTTGTAGGAGGCCCCGGACCGGTCCAGCTCCGGTGTAGGACAGGCGAGCAGATATACCTCGTCGGTTTCGATGACGGCTACCTGTAGACGAATGGGAGTTTCGTCCTGCTCGATGTCGCTGAGGCGATTGGAGAGGAACTGATCGTTGAAGCGGGCCCATACTCGGGCGCTCGCACCATCCACAGTTAATTTGCCGGTAGTGAACCCGTGGAGGGGACGGAACGCCCCGTCTTCGTTCTCCTTGCGCCACTGCACGTTCGTAAGAAGGTACTCGCCGTCGGGGAGACTGGACATCGATGCTGGATCGGGCTGAATGGTCAAGGATTAGATGTCGACCCCGAACTGGAGGCCGGAGGAGATTCAGGATCGACCGGTAAGCTGTATTCGTACCAGCCCTGCTGGTTCGGCGCCGGGTTCCCTTTACGCTGCAGCCCCCCACCACGGCGTTCTCTCAGCAACACACCAATATGCCCTCTCCTCGCTTTCCTTCGGGCGTCTGTGCCGCCAGCCTGACCCCGCTCCACGACGACGGCATCGTCCACGACGCGTTCGCCCGCCACGTCGAGTGGTTACTTGCGCACGGCTGCGACGGGTGTCTGCTGTTCGGCACGACCGGGGAAGGGCTGTCGTTTACCGTGGACGAGCGACGGGCCGCCCTGGACGCCCTGCTGTCGAACGGCGTTCCGGCCGACCGGCTCCTGGTGGGCAGTGGGGCCCTGGCCCTTCCCGATGCGATCCGGCTGACCCAGCACGCGACGGCCCGAGGTGTGGCGGGCGTCCTGGTGCTGCCGCCCTTCCACTACCGAGCCGTGCGGGAGCCGGGGGTCGTCCGCTTCTACGATCGGCTCGTTCAACGCGTCGGCAGCGCGGACCTTCGCCTGTACTTCTACCACTTTCCCGAACTCTCGGGGGTCCCTATCTCCGTCGACGCGATTGAACACCTGCGGAGTGCCTACCCCAGCCAGATTGCCGGCATTAAGGACTCAAGCGGGCACTGGGACCACACGGACGCCCTTTGCCGCCACTTTCCGGGGCTACAGGTCTTCTCCGGAACCGAGCGCCTGCTTCTCCCGACCCTGCGGGCCAACGGGGCGGGCTGCATTTCGGCCACCGTCAACGTGACTGCCCCGCTCGCCGCCCGGCTTTTGTCGGCCTGGCAGGATGGCGGCTCCCCCGACGCCCTCCAAGAGCGGCTGGCCGCACTCCGAACGGCCTTCGCCTCCCTACCCACCATTCCGTCCCTGAAACAGGTGGTCGCTCACTCGCGCAACACCCCGGAGTGGAAGCGAACGCGACCTCCTCTTGCCTCTCTCTCCGACGAAGAGGAGACGGAGGTGGATGCGCTCATCTCGCGTCTCGAGGGCGAGGTGGAGTTGCCGAACGAGCCATCCTGAACACGGCATAGGCGATGGGGGCGCCAATCGCACCCGGAGAGCACTCGGCCGCGTTCGCTCCCACCACGTCGTCCCCAGCTCTGGATGTCGAGAGCGGGCGCCGGAGCGGAAGCGAGGATGTGTCCCGGCGGCGAGACTGGAGGCGTCCAGAGTGCTATTTCATCGCGGGTTCCTCCAGGAAACGTAGTTTGGCTCCCAGCGACTAAGGACCGCGGAGCCGGGAATGGTTTTTGTTCCCGGCAGGAGAAGAGCGAACCGTCCGGCGCGGACCCTCACAACTCTGCATGGGAACTCAGGGCGAAGCGCCCGGTCGTCGTCTCGGCACAACTTTGCCGTTGGGCGTGATCCGCTGGTCCTCATCGGGCTTCTGAGTCGGAAATCGACCGATGGGCGCGTCCGGGTTCTTGTCCTTCGGCACGTAATGGACGTGGCCGCCGTGGGGGACTTTTTCGAATCGCTTGTTCCGGTAGGGATTGATCACCTCCCGCATCAAGATTCCGAAGAACACCAGTAGGATTCCCCCAGCGACCCATTTCCGCCAGGAGCGTTTGAAGGTCGAGGCGTCGGCGGACGACGAATCAGACATCGTTGCGTGCAGGCGATCGGCGATGAAGGCACGAGGGTCCAGGGCGCACCGGCTCCGTGCTAGCGGGGAAGGGTGATTCCTTCCTGGTGTTGATACTTCCCCTCTTTGTCCGCGTAGGAGACCTCCGGCGTCTCGCCGTGGAGAAAGACAACCTGAGCGATACCCTCGTTGGCGTACACCTTGGCGGGCAAGGGGGTGCCGTTCCCAATCTCGATGGTGACGTGCCCCTCCCACCCCGGCTCCAGAGGCGTAACGTTCACGATGATTCCGGAGCGGGCGTAGGTTGACTTCCCGAGGACCAGTCCCAGAGTGTCCGCTGGCATGCGGAAGTACTCGATCGACCGGCCGAGGACGTAGGAGTTTGGAGGAATGAGAATATGGTCCTCGACATCGTATTCCACCAGGGCGCGTTCATCGATCCGTTTCGGGTCCACGACGCTGTTGTAGATGTTGGGGGTAAACACTCGAAACTGCTCGGCAACCCGCATGTCGTAGCCGAACGAACTCAGGCCGTAGCTCACGACCTCGTCCCGCACCTGTTCGTCGATGAACGGATCGATCATGTCGTACTCGGTGGCGAGGTCTCGAATCTGATGGTCGGGGAGAATCATAGGGAGCGGTTCTGAACTGAGACGGGCAGTGGAAGCTGGGGATGCGATTACGGCTAGACGCTAACGGGGGCAGCCACGCCGGTGCTCCCCCAGGAGTTTACGCAGCTGTCGTGAGGCCCTGCGTGAGGAGGCGCTGGGCCTCCCGTCCGTAGTTGAAGAGGAGGTCGGCTGCGGACATCCCGGGCTCGAATCCCTCAAAATTTTGGTGATAGGTGGGGGGATCGTACGAAACGGTCTGTATCTCGGCATCCACGGTAGAGGGGACCTGGTCTGCGTCTCCCACGACCGTCAGCACGTCGGCGTCCATGGCTTCGATGATGCCCGGAATGTCGTCCGGACGTCCGTCTAGCTCCGACGCCCGCTGCAGAGACGTTCGCATCCCGTACAGCTCAGCCAACAACTCCACCGACCGGGACGTGCATGCGCCGAGACGGCGCCACGTTTGCTCGAAGAAGGGCTGGAAGGAGTCTTTGAGGAACGAGAAGTACATGGTCGTTCGATAATTGTAGAGGAACGACCGCCAGTGCTTCTCCTGCCAACGGCCTCCGGTCTCGATTTCAACGCTGAGGGCGGGGGCGCCGACCGGCGTCCTGAAGAGCGGAATCGTGATCCAATGCCACCCCTGGGCGTCTCGAACTTTGCTACGGTTCTGGAACGATTTCCGACGGTAGGGGAACGTGTCCGCAAGTATGAAGTGATCCACGTGCTGAACAAGCGCCATGTACTCGCAGCGTGGAAAGTACTCGGGAGGGCGGACAGCAATCATCGACCTCTGGTACGCTTCCAAGCAATCAGGTGAGTCTCCTCTGTGTCCTCGCGCATGAAGGAGCGAGTGTGCGATGGGAGCGATGTCGACTGTCTCCACGGGCCCTGTTCCGAAAACTCGTACCTCGCGGACCTGCAGACGTTCAGCGGTCCGCTCGTTGACCGCGTACCCGCACTCTCAGTGCAATCCCGCGCGCCCGCTCGGCACCATTCCCGCATCCCTTTCCCCAACTTTATCCTCTGTCTCCCTTCATGTCGACCTCCGAATCGTCCTCTTCTGTCCTGGGCGCGAATCCGAAGTTCCTCTTCCGGTTTGCGTTCTGGATGTTCGTCGGGTCAATCTCGTTCAGCATCGCGGGGATGCTGCTCCTGAAACTCGTTCCGTCGACGATGTCCGTATTCGGGCCCATCTACACGAAGCTGGTGAAGACTCCCACGTGGATCTTCATGACCATGCTGGCCATACTGCCCGTCCTCATGTACGGGCCTGAGCTGGGCTGGAAGCGGATCGCATTTTTCGCAGGGTGGGGATGTTTCATAGGCGGAGCCAGCGAACTCATCGGAACCACGGGGCTCTTTACAGTTGGAGGGATTCCGCTTCCCTTCGGAGAATACGAGTACACGCAGTGGCTTGGGCCGAAGATTGCCGGGCACGTGCCGTATTTCATCCCGCCCTCGTGGTTCGCGATGTCAGTCGTCTCCTTGGACCTGGCCCGTCGAGCGACCAGCACCCGGTGGCGCTACCTTGCGCTCGGCACGCTGTTTATGGTGCTCTGGGACGTTTCGCTCGATCCCGCAATGAACCGGGCGTTTCCGTTCTGGAACTACGGAACGGATGGATTTTTCTTCGGAATGCCGATCTCCAACTGGTGCGGATGGGCGGCCGTGACGTTCGTGATTTTGCTCGGCTATGAATATCTTGGGGGAGGACTCCCTACGAAAAATCCCTGGGCGCCCTGGGTGTACGTGCTCAACTGCTTTTTTCCCCTCGCAATCTCTGTGCTTCAAGGCTTCTATCTCGCTGGGCTCATCGGGGCCGTTGCCACGGCATTTCCCTTCGCCGTTCTTTGGATGTCCAACCCTGCGACCCTAAAACGGTCGATGGCCCCCGCGTAAGTCCCCCGCCTGCTCTATCCCACCACGCTCGGTCCATCTGGAATCCTCCATGTCAACGCCCTCCCTCGACAGCCGCGTCGATGAAAACCAGTGGATCTGGGAATCTTTTCGCTACCACTCCCGAACCTTCTCCCTGGCGGCCTACCTGTTGCCGACGTCGGTACAACTCCCCGTGGCGACGCTCTATCTCTACTGCCGCCGGGTAGACTCTATCGCTGATCAGCGCGTCCTGGAGGTCGGTCCCGAGCAGGCCCTGGAGGAGGTGCAGGCGGTGCAGGACCGGCTCGATCAGACCCTGAGAGGGTCCCCGCCCCAGAACACAGTCCTCTGGCGACGGCTTGCCGAGGTGCACGAGCAGCACACCCTTCCCCGAGCCCCCTTGTACGAACTCATTGAGGGGGCAGTCTGGGACCTGGAGGAGCGCCCCATCGACACGAGAGACGACCTGGTCTCCTACTCGAATCTCGTTGGGGGCAGCGTAGGGGCCATGATGCTCCCGTTCCTAGCCGACACCGATCGGCACGACGCTTTGGAGCCGGCCGCCCGCCGATTGGGAATCGCCATGCAGATTACGAACATCGTGAGGGACGTCGGGGAGGACATCCAACATCTCGATCGGGTGTACCTGCCGAAGCAGTGGCTCTGCGAGCACGACGTTCGCGTGGAGTCGCTGGAGGCGGCCCAGGTCTCGAACGGCTACCCTCGGCTCGTGGAGCAGGCCATGGAGACCGCCGAGGAGTTCTATGCGGAGAGCTTCGAGGGCATAGCGGCCCTTCCCTTCTGGACCCGAACCGGTATCCGGGCCGCCGCTCGCATGTACCGCGAAATCATGAACGAGGTACGAGCCAACGACTACGACAACTTGAACGAACGAGCGTTTGTCTCCCTGAAGCGCAAGCTGTCCCTTATCCTCTACGACGGATACGAGCGTCGCAAAGAGCGACTGCGTTCTGTGAACTAGTCCTGCCCAAGTGCTTCCGCCCCGCCGCTCCTCGCACCCGTGGCCCCCATTCGCCGACTCACCGAGGCCCTTCTCCGATTCGACCTCCGTCGCTCCTTCCAGCGGGTGTGCTGGGTCGGAGAGTGGCCCCCTGACGTGCCGGAGTGTCCCCTGATCGCGTACGCGAACCACCACCACTTCTACGATGGCCACCTGGCGTGGCTCCTCTTTCGCGCTCGCATGAACCGGCGCCCCACCTTGTGGATGGCTGAATGGGACCGATTCCCCTTCTTCGCGGCCGTCGGCGCCCAGCCCTTTCCCCCCGATGACCCCAGTCGTCGCGCCGCTACGATGCGTCGCACGGCACGTCGCTTCCGGGATCGTCCCCGCACCATCCTCGTGTACTATCCGGAGGGGACCCTCCATTCTCCGGACGACGGGATCCGAGCATTCGATTCGTCGGCCTTGCAGCGGCTGGGCGAACTGTATCCGGAGGCTTCGTGGTGGCCCTACGCGGTCCACGTCACGTGGTGGGACGATGCCACCCCGACGGCGCTCCTCACAGGAGGAGACGCTCACGCGCCCGACGGGCGGGAGCGGACGCGTCTCCAGCACCTGTGGCAGCAGCTTCGGACCCCGGACCGCCCCTCTACCCACTGTCTCCTGCAGGGGTACGGGAGTTTGGAGGAATGGTGGAATCTTTCGTTCACTGCCTCGTTCTTCGAGCGATACCTTTAGCTGTGACCACGCTGCTATTGTGCTTATGTGCTACGATCATGTCCCCCCTCGCGCAGGTTGTGCAGACCGCCTACGCCCGACAGAACGCCGAACGGCTCCGTTCCTTGACTAAGCGCGCAGACTCACGGGTCGACAGTCTCCTCATTCGATATCGGCTGTATCCGCTGACAGAAGACGAGGCGGTCCTGAAGAACATCCCCACTTCGCTCTCCGACGGGAGTGCCCGCGAGTATGCTCTTCTGTCCGGACTTTGGGCGTACCGGGCCGGTGAGGCCTCCGTCTTTTCGGTCATCCAGTACGGCCGGCGGTCTGCACAGCTGCTCGAGGAGGCGAAAAAGCAGGACGCCGACGCCCCGTTTGTGCTACTCGTCGAGGGTCAATCCCTGCTCTTCCGCCCCGCCCTCGCAGGAAGAGATGTGGAGGCGGCGGCTCGCCGGTTCGATCAACTGGCCCAGATCGTCCGGGACGGCGATGTTCCGGGCATCGCGCACGCGGAGGCGCAGGTCTGGCGCTGGCTGGCCCTCCGCGAGGCCGGCCAGTCCCGAAAGGCCAAAGCCCTTCGGAAGCGCCTGCAGGAGCAGGACCTGCCCCCTCTCTACCAGCAGTTCCTTGACGATCCGCCCGAGGTGTGAGCATCTGCAGCAACCGCTTACCTCTCTCGACGGACCGACCCGATGACCCTCGATCTCACTCTGCTCCTCATTCCCCCGCTCGCCTGCGCACACGCTGCCTTCTGGGGGATTCTGATCAGCAACCTGGCGTACCTGCGGCGACACCGCCCCCCCTCGCTCGAATCGTACCCGTCTCTCAGTGTGTGCATCCCGGCGCGCAACGAAGCACAGAATCTCCGACGGCTTCTCCCCACCCTTCAGTCGCAGGACTACCCGGACCTCGAGGTCATCGTCTGGGACGACGGGTCCGAAGACGGGACGTCCAACCTGCTGGCTTCTATCGACGACCCGCGAATCTCGTCGTTCCGAGGAGAAGGGCCTCCTCAGGATTGGGTCGGCAAGGTGCACGCCCTTTACCAGTGCACACGCCGGGCATCTGGGGAGTACTATCTGTTCCTCGACGCCGACGCGGAGCTGCTATGCCCCGATGCCCTCCGCACGCTCATGGACCGGCACGTGAACTCGTCCACGCGGGTCTCCTCCGGATTTCCCCACTTGAAGGGGAGCGCCCTCCTTCTGGTGAGTCTTGTCCCCCACGCCCTCCTCCAGAGTCTGCCGTGGTTTCTTGTCGCCCGAACCCAAACCTCGTCCCTCAGTGCCCTCAACGGGCAGTGCTGGCTCGTCGACCAGGCCCTGTATCACAACCACGAGCCCCACGCCGAGGTAAACGGTGAGATTCTGGAAGATGTTGCCATTGGGCGCTACCTGAAGGCGCAGGGCTATCCTCCCTCTCTCCTGGACGTGCAGGATGTGGTGGCGGTGCATATGTACGACAGCTTCGGGGCGGCCTGGCGGGGGTTCCGGAAGAACGCGTACCTTCTCCTCGGCGGCACAGTCCCACAGTTTGCCTTCATGTACGGAGGATTTGTCCTCACCTGGCTGGTGGCCCCGCTGCTATCGGCGTGGTTCCTCGCCTCCCTCTACGGATTTAAAATTGTGACCGACCGGGCGAGTGGCATGCCCGTGTACGTCACCCTGCTGGCACCGGTCTCGTACCTGCTGGGACTGGCCCTTCAGTTGGATTCCGCCCTCCACCACTGGACCGGCCAAGTAACTTGGAAGGGACGCTCGGTCCACACTTCTTCTCTTGCTCCTGCGTCCACGACGGACGGCGAGTCCTGACCCTCCGGCGTCGCCGGTACCAACGCGCCCCATCCTCTTCGGCGGGTGCCTCCCAATCCGGCCGAGCGTTCGACGCGACCGTGGGGCTCCGTTTAGGAACCGGGCGTGTAGACAGAGGCCGTTCTGTTCATTACACTCTGGACGACGGCGACTACTTTTCCCAACCACACGTTCCGCCATGCGGTTCAGCCTGATTCTTTCGCTCATCATCGCCGTGATAGCGGTAGTGTTTGCACTCCAGAATCCGCAGCCGATGGACGTCAATTTGCTCTTCTTCAAGGCCCGCGGATCGACGGCTCTCGTTCTCATCTTGACCTTCGTGTTCGGGGTGCTGGTCGGCCTGCTAAGCACCCTCGCCAGCCGGATTCGTACCCGCCGTAAGCTTAAGAAGCTACAGAAGGAGCAGGAGGCGGACGCAAGGTCCACGTCGGCAACAACCTCGTCTACGTCTTCGGAGTCCTCCGGGCCCTCCAAGGAACGTGGATCGGCCGAGGAATCGGGGCAGTGATCGAGGGAGGTTCTGTTTAGTCTTTACTTTCGTCCTGTGCTCAACCATCCCCCCCCACTTTCTCCCGGCGACCCCATCGCGATCGTTGCCCCGGCGAGTCCACCGCGGGACCAGACCACGTACGAGGAGGGAGTGTCCCGCCTCCGCGAAACGTACGACGTCCGGATTCGGTGGCATCCCGGTGACGAACGAGGCTACCTCGCCGCCCCGGATGCCGACCGGACGGCTGCCCTGCACAGCGCGATCCGCGCGGACGACATTTCGGCCATCTTTTGCGTGCGCGGCGGGTACGGGGGCCTGCGTCTCCTCCCCCATCTCGACTGGGCCCTTGCCCGTCGACACCCGACGCTCCTCGTCGGCTACAGCGACATCACTGCTCTCCACCTCGCGTTTTACGCCCACGCCCGGTGGCCAGGCCTCTCCGGACCCGTCGTCACTGAGTGGGAAGAAGCAGACGCGGCCACGCTCAACGCTTTCCAGGCACAGAGCAGCGGTGAGGCCACTGACCTCACCGCCAACTTCGACGACGTCCTTCAACCGATGGTTGCCGGAACCGCCACCGGCCCGCTTCTTGGCGGAAATCTGTCGGTACTCTCACGGTTGATTGGGACTCAATATCTTCCCACTTTTAAGGGCGCCATCCTCGTGCTCGAAGATGTGGCGGAACCTCCCTACCGAGTTGACCGCATGCTCGCCCATCTTCAGCACGCGGGCATTTTGGACGCCGTGGCGGGCGTCGTTCTCGGCCATTTTTCGACCGGAGACCTCGATCCTGATCCACCCACCTTGGCCCTGGAGACCATCTTCGACGATTACCTGGGCGCTCGTTCGTACCCGGTCGTGAAGGGACTCCCCTACGGCCACCTGCTTCCCCGATGCACACTTCCGATCGGCCTCCCCCTCCGGATTGAGGCGAGCAGCGACCACGCTTCCCTGAACATGCTCTCCGGAATCGGGGCGGGTTGAAGGAGAAGTGCCGGCGCCCATCGGTCGACCGTAGGGAAAGCCGATCGGGAGAATGCAGTCCCGCTGGAAGGAATTTTGCTTGAGTTGAAGAGCGCAGAAATCATACGCCTTTGATCCCTGCTGCCTGCAGGACGCACCCCCCTCCAGAATATGCCTTCCCACCACTAGCCGCACCCGATGGCATCTTTGAGCGTTCGACGAGCACCAGACCGTACCAAGGAGCTTCTCTGGGCCCTGCTTTTCCGAACGGGAGCGTACGAGGAGGACGACCGTTTCAGGAAACGGCTTGCGCGGATGTCCCGAACCGGGCTTCAGTGGGCAGGGGCTGTGGGTTTGTTGGGCATTTTTCTCCACCTTCTCATCTCCCCTCTGCTCGGGGGCACGGTGGTCTGGACGGCACAGAGCGCTTCCCCTACTACGGTGTTCCTCCTCAACAACCTCATCCTCGCAGGCCTCTGCGCTGGTCTCGCCGGGCTCGCGCGCAGGGACGTGTCGCTAGACGTCAGTCGTTTCGCAATGGCCGTCGCTCTCCTGGGAAGTGCTGCGGTCTCCCTCCACGCCGGGGCCTACAAAGGAATCTCCACCCCGCAGTACATCATCGTGATGTACCTTCTGGCGGCCATTGCGGTGCCGTACAAGCCCTGGCAAACCCTCAGCCTCGGCGTGGCACTCTCTCTCCTGGTCTACGCCCTAGCCCCTGAGGGCCCACTCTGGACCGGGGCCCTCGTGCCCGCGCCTCCGTTCACGGACACTCTTCCTCTGCTGGTCATCGTGGTAGCCCTGTTCACTGGGACGAGTGCTTTCCTCTACGCCACTCGACTGAAAGAGCATCGCAGCTACCGCCAAACCCTGGAGGAACTCCGCCACCACGAGGAGCTGCTGCAGTCCATCGCGGAGGAGGTCCCGGGCGGCATCTACCGAAGTGACTCGGCCCGAAACCTGGTGTACGCGAATGAGGCCTTCTTGGAGATGTTTGGGTACGAGGACCTGGAGTCCCTGCGCGCGGCGAATCCGGAATCGCTGTATGCCTCCGCACCCGCTCGGGAGCGTCTGATCAAGGTCGAACGGGAGCAGGGGTCGATCGACGGTGCGGAGGTCGAATACAAACGGAAGGACGGGTCTACCTTCACCGGACTGCTCAACTCCCGAACTGTGTTCGACGAGCAGGGGAACGTCAAGTACCACGATGGAGTGGTCACCGACATCACTAAACTGAAGCAGCGGGAGCGAGAACTGATCGAGGCGAAGACGAAGGCGGAGGACGCCCGTGAGCACTTCCGCCTGATCCTAAATGCAGTTCCCGTAATGATCGACGTCTTCGACGAGGACGGAACCCTCCTGATGGTAAATGAACACTGGGAGGACGTGCTGGGCTGGACGGAAGAGGAAATCAAAGAGCATCCCGCTCCGCTTGAGGCCCTCTACGTCGATCCCGAAGAGCGACGAGAGTCGGTCAGGTTCATGGAAGAGGCCCCCGATGAGTGGCGGGACTTCACGTTCCAAACGAAGGACGGAGAGATTATCGATACGACCTGGACGAACGTTCGGCTCCCCGACGGCCGCCGTATCGGAATTGGGTTGGATATCACGGAGCGCAAGGAGTTCGAGCGCGCTCTCCGCGAGGAGCGGGACCGGTTCGCCACGCTTTTTCAGAGCCTCCCCACCCCTGTTGTGCACGGGGAAATCCGGGGTGACCAGAAGCAGACGGTGCTCGTTTCCGACGTCAATGCCTCCTTCGAAGAAATTTTTGGGTACGACAGGGAGGAAATTCTTGGGGAGGATCTCCACGACTTCATTGTCCCCTCTGAAGACGAGGATGAGGCAGTCGAGATCAATCGGCTGGCGATTGAGGAAGGCACGCTGCAGACGGAAGTGAAGCGACTCACGGCGGACGGGGTGCGCGACTTCCACCTGCAGGCTGCCATGCGGAAGCGGAGCGACGGCCCGACCGAAACCTACGCCATCTACTCCGACATCACGGAGTTGAAACAGATGGAACAGAAGCTCCGGGTCCGGGAGCAGTGGCTACGGTCCATCACGCAGAACATATCGGATGGGATTTTCCGGAGCACTCCGGAGCAGGGATTGGTCTACGTCAATAAGGCGTACGCCGACATGTTCGGGTACGACTCTCGGGACGAGTTGTACCAGATCGATTCGTCGGAAATGTACGCCAATCCAGAGGTCCGGGATCGCCTCGTTCAGCTCGAAAACGAGCAAGGGTCCATCGACGAGGTCGAGGTCGAGTTCCAACGGAAGGACGGCTCCACGTTCATCGGCTTTCTGAACAGCACAGTTGTCCGCGACGAAGACGGCAACCCCCTCTATTACGACGGGGCGATTGCCGACATTACCGAACTGAAGCAGAAGGAACGAGAGCTCCAGCGGGCGAAGGAGGAGGCCGAGGAGGCCAATCGCCTCAAGTCGGCGTTTCTCGCCAACATGAGCCACGAGATCCGAACCCCACTCACGTCAATCATTGGTTTTGCCGAGGCGATCGGGGACGCTCTTCCCTCCGCCGACACCGCCGACGAGACTGCGCCCGCTGAGATTGACCCGCAGGCGTTTCAGGAGGTCCGGCGTTTTTCGCGGCTCATCGAGCGCAGTGGTCAGCGCCTACTGGAAACCCTCAATTCCGTACTTAACCTCTCGAAGCTGGAAGCCGGCTCGATGGAACTGACCCTGGAACCGATCAACGCAGGCCAGGAAATCCACGAAACGGCCGAGCTCTTCGCGCAGCGGGCGCGGAAGCAGGACATTGAACTCAAGGCCGAAGTGCCCGACTCCTCACTCTGGGTGCAGGCCGATCGTGGAGCACTCGAGCGCGTGCTTCACAATCTGCTCAGCAACGCGGTCAAGTTTACAGAGCCCGGGGGCAGGATCACGCTCCGCGCCCGGAACGGCGCTGACACCGTAAACCTTGAGGTCGAGGACACGGGCGTCGGCATCGATCCCGACTTTCTTCCGCACCTCTTCGATGCCTTCCAGCAGGAGTCGAAGGGCCCCGATCGGAGCCATGAAGGAAACGGACTTGGAATGGCCGTCACCAAACAGCTCGTCGATCACATGAACGGGACCATCGAGGTAGAAAGCGAACCCGGGGAGGGAACCTGCTTTTCGGTGCGTCTTCCGCGGGCCTCTCACTGAGGCAGACGCCAGGGGTCCCTAGAGCTTCCATCCCTCTCGGTGTTGTTTCGTCAGAAGCTCGTTGAGGTCCCCCCCATTCGTAATCTGCCCCGTCGATGCGTCCCACTCGATTGGTCGCTGGGCCCGAACCGCGAGGTTTCCCAAAAGTACGAACTCGGTCAGCGGGGCGGAATAATCGGCGAAGTTGGCCTCTGGGGAGGTGCCCGCCTTGCAGGCGTCGATCCAGGCCTTATAGTGGCCGTCCGAACGAGAATACTTCTTCTTCGGGGGATTGGCCATGACCTGTTCGTGCTTCTCCTTCGGGAGGAGCCGGGGCGTTTCGCCAGCCCCAAAAAGGAGTGCCCCGTCGTCTCCGATGAACAGCTGGTTGTATCCGGAGGGAGGCCAGGCCTCGTCCCCGTTCCAGGACGCAGGCTTAGGGGGACGCAAGTTCCCGTCCATCCAGATCAGTTCGAGCCCTCCCGATGATCCTTGGCCGGGAAACTCATAAGTGATCCGAGAGGCTTCTGGATAGGTTTCATCGTATGTGGGGGTCGTCTCTGCCCGCACTCGCGTGGGCGGGTCGAGCTGCAGGCTCCAGAACGCACCGTCCAGGGCGTGGCACCCAATGTCGCCCAGCGCTCCTGTACCGAAGGCGTACCACCCCCGCCAGTTGAAGGGCGCGTAGTCGGGATGGTAAGGCCGTTTCGGTGCCGGCCCCAGCCACAGGTTCCAGTTCAGGTGATCGGGCTCGTGGTACATCTCCAGGGGCCGTTCCATGGCCTGGGGCCAGATCGGGCGATTGGTCCACACCAGAATTTTTTGGACCGTTCCGATGGTTCCGGCCTCCAGGAGTTCCCGCAACCGTCGAAGCCCGTCGTCAGCGTGGTGTTGAATCCCCATCCGGGTGGCCACACTGGCCTGCTCGGCCACCTGGCCCACGCGGCGCGCCTCCGCGACGGTATGGGTCAACGGCTTCTGGCAAAACACGTGCTTCCCGTCCCTCAGGGCCCGAACGGTGGCAGGGGCGTGATTGTGATCGGGGGTGCTCACCGTTACCGCGTCAAGGGAGGCGCTCTCATTCGACAGCATTTCGCGGTAGTCCTCGTATTGAGCGGCATCGGAGAAGGCCGTGAAAATCTCTTTCCCCCGCTCCCGATCCACATCACAAAGCGCTACGATCTCTGTCTCCTCCAACGCGGCAACCGCCCGGACGTCATTCGCCCCCATGCCGCCAATACCAATGCATCCGACTCGCACCTTGTCGCTCGGTGGGGTATAGGCCGGTCCGCCCACGACCTCGCGGGGCACAAGCGTAGCGGCGGAAGCTCCGATCGCTGTTTGGGTAAGAAAATCGCGCCGGGAAAGACGGTGGTCACTCATGGGGGAAACGTTGTATGAGGCAGATGTAGTTTGGATAGGGCATGCGGAACGAAGGTATGCTTCTCACCGCAAATAGACAACTTCGATTTTAGCCTGATTTCCAGATATAGAGCTGTCGATCAGGTTCAGGCCCCGGCTGCGGTGGATTGGCTTCGTTGATCTCGCTGCTTGGCCCTCTGAGGGAACGTCTTCGGTCTCGGCTTGCCTGCGCGCGGTCCTTATTCCATTCTCGCATGCGCGAAGGCGCACCACGGTGGGGACCTTTGCGGGCGCAGCCTCGCTGGAGCATTTCTTCAGGGGGACCAGTTCTCTCCGTTCGAGATGGAACCTATTCGTCCCAGAGACGAAGAATACATTCCGTATTTCAAAGGCACCTTGAGGAACGCCGCCGCCAGTCCTGGCTGTGGCGTTCATTTTTTGGTAGGTGCGGCCCACAACTGCATTGTGATGTCTCAACAGATCCTAAAAGTATGGCTGACGACGACACTGTCTACATGACCGAGGAGGGACTCGAGGAACTGAAAGAAGAACTCCATCGGCTGCGCACGGAAGAACGCTCCCGCATTGCCGACGAGATCGCAGAGGCTCGGGCGAAGGGAGACCTCTCGGAGAATGCAGAATACGACGCAGCGAAGGAGGAGCAAGGCAAGCTGGAAGCCCGCATCGCTGAGATCGAAGACACGATTGCGCGCGCCCGGATCGTTGACGAATCGAACGTCGACGACAGCAAGGCCTACATCCTCTCCGACGTAACGGTCGAAAACCTCGATACCGGCGATGAGCAAACGTTTACGCTCGTGTCGGAGCAGGAGGCCGACGTATCAGAGCGGAAGATCTCGGTGGAGAGTCCCATCGGTGAGGCCCTGCTCGGTCAGGAGGAAGGAAATGAGGTAGCCATTGACGTGCCTGCCGGAACCGTCAACTTTAGGGTCGTCGACATTTCGCGGTAGACATCCTGTCTCCCGTCCCCACTCTCCCCCCTCCCGCACGACGTCTCCGCGGGAGGTGCTTTCTCAGATCCCCTCCGCTGCCCCTGTAGGCGTCGGGGGGCATTCTCTTGCGCCCCATGGCTGACATTGATCTCCGCAGCGACACTGTCACCCGTCCCTCCGAGGAGATGCGCCGCGCCATGTACGACGCCGAGGTCGGCGACGACGTGTACGGGGAGGATCCGACCGTCAATCGCCTTCAGGAGCGAGTGGCCAGCCTGCTCGGCATGGAGGAGGCGCTCTTGGTCCCCTCCGGTACCATGGCCAACCAGATCTGCGTTCACGTGCTCACGGATCCGGGGGACGAGGTCATTCTAGAACGTGGGAGCCACGTCTACAACTACGAGTCCGGCGCGGCGGGGCTGCTTTCGGGGGTACAGCTCCACCCGCTTGCTGGAGACCGGGGGCGTCTCGCGCCGGGGCAAGTGAAGGCGGCGATTCGCCCAGCCGCCGACGTGCTCCCCAAAACGCGGGTTGTCTCCGTAGAGAACACGGCCAACAAGGCCGGAGGGGTCGTCTACTCGCTGGACCGGATCCAAGCCATCGCCGACGTTGCACGATCGCACGAGTTGCACCTGCATTTGGACGGCGCCCGGCTCTGGAACGCCGCCGCCGCCCTTGAGGTGGACGAGCGCGACCTCGCCGCTCCGTTCGACATCGCGTGGGTTGCCCTCTCGAAGGGCCTGGGCGCCCCGGTGGGCTCGGTCATCGCCGGTCCCTCCGCCCTCATCGAGAAGGCGCGGCGCACGCGCAAGCAATTCGGGGGCGGGATGCGTCAGGCGGGCATCCTGGCCGCAGCCGGGCTGTACGCGCTCGATCACCACCGTCCCCACCTGGCTGAGGACCACGAGAAGGCACGTCGGCTCGCCGAGGGCCTCGCGGAGCTTCCCGTCTTCTCTTTGGATCCGTCCCAGGTGGACACCAACATCGTGATCTTCGAAGTAACGACAGCCTCCGCCGCGGAGGTCGTTGAGACGCTTGAGGGCGAAGGGGTGCTCCTTACCCCGTTTGGGCCAAACACCATCCGCGCGACCACGCACCGCGACCTCTCCATGACCGAGATTCAACGTGCGCTGGCCACGATCCGCCAGCACGTTGACCGGCTCCGAGAGGTGGCCCCTTCCTGAGTGTACCGGTCTCCCTCTACGGAACCACCCAGCTGCCCTCGAACGCCTGGCGCTCCGGCTGATATGTGAAGTGCGCCCGGTAGTGCCCGTCGGGATGGAGGTGAAGCCACTCCATTTCGTGAATCACCGTCTGAATCGCGGCAAAGTACTGGCGCCCTGCGGCCACGTCCGCGTCCGTGATCGGTTCGGTCTTGACTGCTGGACGGAGCCCGTCTTCCGGTTCCTCCAACTCGGAGCCCGGCGCGGGGGGGCGTGCATAGACCACTAGAGAACTGGGCGACTGCGACTCCCACAGGGACGTCGCAACGTCATCGTCGAGGTGGATCGTGGCCGTCCCGTGAAGCCGGATCTGCTCCTTGGCCTCCTGATTCCATCCGTGCCAGGCCACCTCGCTGTTGTTCCGGATGTCGCTCACTTTCTGGGAGCGGCGGTCTGAGTGAAACTGGAGCGTGCGGTCGCCTGCGTCGGCCCTGCGAAGCACGACCGTTCGGAGGCTCGGAGCGCCGTCGTGGATTGTCCCGAAGGTCGGCTGGCGGTACGGATGGCCACGGGTCTGCGAAGCCGCTTCGATCTCGCTCCACACGTGGTTGAGGACAGACTCAAGATTGGTATATCGCTTCATGGAGGCGTCAGGCACAAATGGTGGATGGGCAGTAGAGTGCTAAGCGGGTCGGGTTACAGTGACGGAGAGCGAGGCACAATTGGTCGCGGCGGCCTCAAGCACATCCCCATCCTGCACCGGCCCCACCCCCGACGGGGTGCCGGTGTAGAGCAGATCCCCGGGGGTCAAGGTGAAAATCTGCGAGCAGTAGCTGACGAGTTCGGCCACCGAAAACATCATTTTCTCCGTTGAGGCCTCCTGGCGCACCTCTCCGTTCACCGTGAGACGGAGCCGGAGATTTTGTGGGTCGGGGATAGATGCTGCCGCCGTGAAAGGCCCGAGTGGAGCGAACGTGTCGAATCCTTTTGCGACGGACCAGGGATGTCGTTGTTCTTTCGCCTTCGTCTGGAGATCGCGCGCTGTCATGTCCAGCCCCAGGGCGTAGGCGCCCACATGATCGAGGGCGTTGTTTTCGGGAATGTCCCTGCCCTTCTCTCCAATGACGGCGACAAGCTCCACCTCGTGGTGCACGTTTTGGGACTGAGGCGGAAGAATCACGGACTCTCCACTACGGACGACAGCCGATGCTGGCTTGAGAAATACCATCGGCTCGTTTGGGACATCACGGGCCATCTCATCGGCGTGCTCGGCGTAGTTCCGACCGATGCCGAGAATCTTGCCGATGGGGGGCGACTGTGAGGAGCAGGGAAGTTCGATCTTCATGCGAAACAGAAGGATGTTTGGATGGAGAACCGGAACGGATTGGTGGGCACTGCGTGGCTCTTGGTCGGCGCAAGTTAAGAATGGTCACTCCCGCGTCGGCACTGTCCCGACGCCCGAACATAGAGACACTTTATGTACGCAATTGTTGACGTCAAGGACAAGCAGTTTAAGGTCCGAGAGGACGACACCCTGTACGTCCCCTATCACTCCGATGCAGAGGTCGACCAGGAACTCACCCTCGATCGGGTGCTTCTTCTGTCGGACGGGGAGGGGGACGTTACCCTTGGCACCCCGACCGTCGACGAGGCCACGGTTACCGCCCAAGTGGTGGACCACGTGAAGGGAGACAAGGTAATCGTTTTCAAGAAGAAACGGAAGAAGCGATATCGCGTTAAGCGAGGGCACCGTCAGCAATACACGCAGATCCGGATTGAATCACTAGAGGTCGACGGTTCTTCGGATGCCTTGGAACCGGAGTCCGAGGAGGCCAATGTGTCCGAGGAAGATACTGCGACATCTGAACCAGAAGCCGAGGCGTCAGAGCCGGAGCCTGCCGAGGCATAGCCGGTTGCAAACTGACTGTTTCGGCTCGCGTTAGCTTGTGAATTCAACACTGCGAGGTTTGTTATGGCTCACAAGAAAGCCATGGGGTCGACCCAGAACACGCGCGACTCCAACCCGAGTTACCTTGGGGTCAAGGCCTACGGTGGCGAGTTTGTACACGCGGGAAGTATCATCGTGCGGCAGCGGGGAACCAAGTTTCACCCCGGCCACAACGTGGGTCGAGGCGGCGACGACACGCTGTTCGCCAAGGAACACGGGGTCGTGAAGTTTGCCCGCAGCGGAGGCGATCGGAAGTACGTGCACATTGTGCCGGAAGAAGCGTAGACCCGACTCCATCCCGACCGCAGAGAGCTCCTGTCGCCGGTGTGCGGTAGGAGCTTTTTGCATTTGATCTTCCTCCGGTGGATTCGGACGGCTGGACCCGGTCTCTATTCTTTGGTCGTCGCACGCATCGTTTCGCATGCCTTCCCCGCCTGTCCCATCCGCGTACCGGTTTCCAGACGAGCCCGGCGCGATTGAGCTTCGCGCCTTTACCCACGGCCTGCAGCCGAAGCGGGTGCCGGAGATGATGGAGCACTTCACAGAGGACTGGCGCCGGTTTGGGGTCGATGCCTGGAATTCGGTTCCGAATCACTGGCGCCCCCAGAGTGGGGATCCTGTGGGGTGGTGGACCCTCCCTACGTACCTCGGCGATCACTTTGTGGCCCCCCTGCTGGGAGCTAGCTCTGGCACCTGCATTCTGCAGCCCAGCGTCCACTGGACCGTTCAATGCCTGCTTTCCACTCCCGAGGTGGCAGCCCGAGGGTCGGAGGTGCTGGTCTCGGGAACCGCCTTCCCCTCGGTCCTCCACAGCGCAAAACAATGGGTCCACCTCCGCACTCTGCGCCCCCGCGTCATCCCCTCGACTGAGGATCATCAGGTCGATCAGGCGGCATTCCTGGAGGCCATCGGGTCGGAAACAGCCCTTGTTGCGTTGAGCCATGTCGGGTTCACGACGGGAACTCGGCTCTCGTCCTCGTTTTTGAAAGAGGTCGCTCAGCGCGTCCATGACTGCGGGGGGCTTTTCCTCCTGGACGGATATCATGCCGCCGCCACCATGCCGGTTGACGTGCAGGCACTTGGCTGTGATCTCTACGTTGGCGGCCTCCTGAAGGAAGCGTCCGGCTCTTCGGGCACGGCATTTGTTTATCTCCGCGAGGATCTCGAGCTGACCCCTCGACTCACCGGATGGTTCGGCGACGCGGCGCCCTTCGAGTTCCGGAGCAGCCCCGAGCCTCACCCCGACGTGCGTCGCCGGTTCCTGGGCGGTACAACGGCCGTGGCCCCGATGTACCACGCCGTCGAAGGCCTCCGCATCCTTCTCGACCTTGGGCTGGAGACGGTCCGTGAGCATTCACTCGCCCTGACAGACCGGGCCATCGAACACGCCGACTCGATGGACCTCCCCCTCCGGTCTCCCCGCTCCGCCGAGACGCGGAGCGCGATGCTTCTCCTCGAGGTTCCCGAGGCGGAGCGCCTCACCGCCTACCTCAAAGAGCACTACATCTACACGGACAGTCGCCGCAACGAGGTCGTTCGCATGTCCCCCTTCGTCTGGAACGATGCCGATGAGATCGACCGGGTCTTCGAGCAGATCGACCAGGCCCTTTCGACCGGCGAATACCGCACCGTTCCGGTCAATACCAGCGGGCCTGTGACGTAGAGGCCCCGCCCGAATTCGCCAGTCAGGCTGCCCTCGCCTCTCTCGTTCGCGTTCCGGTGCGGGGGTCGAGCTGGAAGAAGGCCTGGAGGGCTTGAAAAAGTTCGTCGTGGTGGCGGGCCATCGGTTCGGGCTGTTCGAAGAAGTGCTCGACGGCCACGGCGAAAAACTCGGAGGGGGCCTCCGCCGCGTACGGACGGAGCAGTGAGCGCCCCTGCTCGATTCGGCGCATCTCTTTTCGTACCAGGGCCTGCCACTCCGGAGCGGATGCCGCGGCCACGAGAGAGGGGACTCCATCTGCTCCTTCGTTGTCGAAGTCAAAGAGGTGTGCGAGCTCGTGGAGGATGACGTTGTTTCCCTCTCTCGGGTCGTCCCAACTTCGCTCAACGGCCGATACCGTGAGAAGGATGGGGCCCTGCTCATGCGCCATTCCGTCGTAGCTGGCCTCCACGGTTTTGTGGTATGTCTCGTCGAACCGGTTCGGATAGAACAAGACAGACTGGCTTCCTGGGAGCTCCCACGACGGCCGCCCGTGGAGAAGCATCGCAATTCCGGTAGCGACACTCAGTTTCAGGGTGGCGGTGGCGGTGACCCCCTGCACCCCTTCGAACGAATATTCGTCGAGCACGAATTGGATGTCGCGCTCAAAGCGGGCTTGTCCCTCCGCGTCGAGCTTCCGGTACAGCGGAATGTGACGTCTAATCCACTGGCGGTTCTCGTCTGACAGTTCCTGCTGGGCGACGCGCCAGCGACGAAAGGGACGACGCAGTCCGATGAGGAGAATGATGAAGACGGGAATGAGGCCGAGTGCAGGCCCGATGCTGGTCGCCTCAACCCCGACGATGCCTACGCCTCCCCCAATGATGACTGCGAGGAGCCCCGTGGTGATGAGGGACGATTGTCGAGCAATTCGCATGTCGGGAAAGAAGCGGATTCAAAGATACATCCCGCACCAACCATCAGCACGCGTCTCCTGCACTCGTGCGCTGCGGTCCGGAGCGACAGGCCACTCCCAGACAAGACCGTCTGACGTCCGCGTGGGAACGTAACGGACCAAGGATCGCCGTGTGCCTCTTTTGGGCTCCCGCCCGCCAACAGGCCACAGAACGCGTAAGCTTCTACGAAGCGCGAACAATTTTTAGCGACAGAAGGTACAGATTGAACCTTTGTCACACAGGCCCACGAGCAGTCCGCCGACCGCTCGTTTTCTCTTTCACGAATGTCTCCCTCGTCTTATGGGTGTGATGAATACGCTGCGGCAGAACACTGCCGTGATTTTGTGGATCCTCGTGCTCTCCTTCGGCATCATCTGGACGCTTCAGGATTCCGACGTCTTCTCGGCGATGAATCAGCCGGACCGGAGTGTCGCGACCGTGAACGGAAGCCCCATTCAGCATCAAGAGTACCAGCGGATTCTGGAGCGGCAGCGCCAGCGGTTTCAGCAGCAGCTCGGGGAGATCACACCCCAGATGCAGGACCGCATTCGAGAGCAGGCCTACACCCGGGCGGTCAACCAAGAACTGCTCCGGCAGGAAATGAATGAGCTGGGCATCTCGGTGACCAAGTCGGAGATTGAGAACATGGTGTTTGGCAAAAACCCCCACCCCCTTATCCGCCAGCAATTCGCGGACTCGACGGGTCAGATCAATTACCAACTGCTCCGAAACATGGCCCAAAACCCTGAGATGAAGGAGCAGTGGCTCAAAATCGAGAAGATTTTGCGCCGACAGCGGCGGCGGAGCAAGATGACCTCGCTCGTGCAGGCCACGATTCAGGTGTCCAAGCAGGACATCGAGGAATACTACCGTCGTCAGAACTCGACGGCATCGGCCCAATACGTGGCCCTTCGGTATGCTCGCATCCCGGACGACTCCGTTTCCGTGACGACGTCGGACCTCCGCAGCTACTACCAGAACAATAAGGAGGACTTCAAGCGGCCGAAGACCCTCACGATTAGCTACGCTACAACATCGAAGCAAGCTACGGCGGAGGACTCGTCGGCCATCGCGAAAGACCTCAAAGACCTGAAGGAGGAGTTTGCCGCGGCGGAGAACGACTCCCTCTTCCTTGCCGACAATGCGTCCCAGAAGGACTTCTCGCGGGCCTATAAGACCCCCGACCAGCTAAACGCGAAGGTTGCCGATTCAATCTACTCGAATC
Source organism: Salinibacter sp. (assembly GCF_042218895.1). NCBI lineage: Bacteria > Pseudomonadati > Rhodothermota > Rhodothermia > Rhodothermales > Salinibacteraceae > Salinibacter > Salinibacter sp. Next base: position 56,529 of record NZ_JBDGQQ010000028.1, read on the forward strand.
CGGAGCCCGGGCGGATCGTGGGGCCTGTCTTCGCCGGGGGCCTCGCCCACCTTGTCAAGATCCGGGACACGAAGCCTGCCGAGTCCGAGTACGTGCACGCATCTCACATTCTGTTGAAGAGCGATCAGGCCAATCAGAAGAAGTTGGGGCGGCTTCAGGCCATTCGCGACTCGATCGAGTCCGGGACCGCCACCTTCAGCAAGATGGCCCGAAAGTACTCGGAGGACCCGTCTGCCTCCGACGGAGGCGACCTTGGATGGTTTGCCCGGGGCCGCATGGCAGAGGCCTTCGAAGAAGCAGCTTTTCAGGCTGCGCCGGGGAGCCTTGTCGGCCCTATTCGTTCAGAATTTGGCTACCACCTGATTAAGGTCCAGTCTCGTGCGTCCAAGGCGGTTCAGATCGCCGACCTTGCGTTCAGGCTCAAGCCGAGCCAGTCTACCCTCTCCGACAAGAAAAGTGTGCTCGGGGACTTGGCCTACTTTGCTGAGCAGAGCGGAAACTTCCAGAAGGAGGCCGACCGGCTTGGGCTGACGCTTCAGCAGGCGAAGGTCGAGGCGGGACAGACCTCAATCCCGGGCATCGGCCAGAGTCGGCAACTTTCGCAATTCCTGGAAACGGCCTCTAAAGGAGACATCAGCGAGGTAGCCGAGCTCGACGACAAGTTTGCTGTGGTCCGCGTAACAAGCATCACGCCCAAGGGCTACCGCCCGTTCAGTGAGGTCAAGTCTCAGGTTCGCACCAAGGTGACCCTGCAGAAGAAACGAGCGGTAGCGATTCGGCAGATGGAGCGGGCCCTTGCCCAAAATGAGTTCGAGACTCTTCCGAATGTCCTCGACACTCGCATCCGCTCGCAGTCGAATATTACCTTCTCGACCACTACCGTTCCTGGACTCGGCGATGAGCCGAAATTCGCCGGCGTGGTCTTCGGGCTTGAGGAGGGCGAAACGTCCGGCGTCATCGAAGGGGACAATGCCGCGTTCGTCGTGAAGGTCACCCAGAAGAACACGCCTCCCCCGCTGACCGAGCAGAAGCGTAAGAAGCTCCGGCAAGAGCTCTTGAAGAAGCGCCGCAAGCAGCTATCGTCGCAGTGGATTGCCGCTCTGAAGGAGGAGGCGACCATCAAGGACAACCGCTCTGCGATCCGTTAGCCCTCGGCGCCTGAGGGAGGCTCTCCCTGTTCACCGGGGCACGTCCACTCGTCCCCGAAAAACCGTGACGGCCGGGCCCTCGAGGTATCGTTCTCGGCCCCGCGCCGTTGAGGCCGTTCCAACCTGGAGGTTCCCTCCTTCCGCATGAACCATGACGGGGGGCCCTTCCACGCGTTCGGTGCGCTCCGCAGCCACGGCGGCCGCCAGCACTCCTGTGCCACACGACAGGGTCTCGTCCTCCACACCCTTCTCGTAGGTGCGGACGGACAGAGCCCGGTCTTCGTCCACCCGGACGAAGTTCACGTTGGCCCCGGCTGGTTTCAAACTCGGGTCCTGGCGGAGGCTAGCGCCCCAGTCCCGCACCGGGACCGAGCCGGGATTATCCACGAATGCTACAAGGTGCTCGGTTCCTGCGTGCGCATAGTGCAGGGCCTCAATCGCGTCGGGGATGGGTTGGTCGAGGTCCACCCGTAGACGAAATTCCGCGATCTCGGGTACGAACAGCCGCACCCTCTCGTCGTCTCCATCCTGGAACGCAGCGTGATATCGCCCTGCGTCGGTTTCGAAGGTCAGCTCGGGGCCGCTTAGGTCATGTTGACGGGCGAACTGGGCCAGGCATCGGGCTCCATTCCCGCACATCGTCGCACGCGAGCCATCGGCGTTCATGTAAAGCATCCGGTAGTCGGACTCCGGGGTTGTGGGCTCGTCCAGGGCCAAAAGGCCATCGGCCCCCACGCCGTAGCGGCGGGGGCACCACGTGGCGGCGAGCGCAGACAGGTCGTCCGGGGAGAAGGGAAGGGAGCGGTTGTCGACGACGAGAAAATCGTTTCCGGTCCCCTGCATTTTCGTAAATTCGACCACCGATGGCTGGGTCATGACTGAGAGTCAATTGTGACCATCCTCGAAAGTCGGCACGATGGAACATTCCACCCGTACACGACTGATTGGCGTTGTGCGGTTCACTGCCGCCGAGCATTTCCTTTACGCACAAACTGTATAGACCGTTGCCCGAGAAGAAACTGAGCATAGAAGGTGCCGATCCACTCCTGCTGTTCGGCTTCAACGACGCTCACCTCCGGAAGATCGAAGACGCCTTCCCGGAAACGCACATTACCGCTCGGGGCACCGAGATTCATCTGGAGGGGACCGAAGAGAACATTCAGAAGGTAGAGCAGGTCTTCGACGAGATGGTCGTTTTGCTTGACCGAAACGACCACCTGACGGAGGAAGATGTCGATACCGTCCTGGCTCTGTTCGACTCGGAGAAGCCCTCGGCCTCCTCCCCTTCTGGAGACACGGCGGGCCGTGAGGCCATCCTGTTTACCCCGGACGGCGAGGTGATCAAGCCCCGCTCCCGCAACCAGGAGCGACTGGTCCAGTCCGCCGGGACCAACGACGTGGTGTTTGCCATCGGCCCGGCCGGGACTGGCAAGACGTACGTCGCGGTTGCACTCGCCGTTGCGGCTCTGAACAACCACGAGGTGAATCGAATCGTCCTGTCGCGTCCGGCCGTCGAGGCGGGCGAGGAGCTCGGCTTTCTGCCCGGGGACTTTTACGAAAAGGTGGCCCCGTACCTCCGCCCGCTCTACGACGCGCTTGAAGACATGATGCCGCGCGACGAGCTGGCCGAATCCCTAGAGCAGGATCGCGTGGAGGTGGTCCCGCTAGCATACATGCGCGGCCGAACGCTCAAGTCGTCGTTCGTGATCCTCGATGAGGCCCAGAACGCGACGACGGGCCAGATGAAGATGTTTTTGACGCGCCTGGGGCCTCACAGTCAGGCCATCGTGACGGGCGACATCACGCAGACCGACCTCAAGGATCGGAGCGCAAGCGGCCTCATTCAGGTGCAGCACATCCTGAAGGGCATCGACGGAATCGATTTCGTGTACCTCGAGCGCGAGGACGTCGCGCGTCACCGTCTGGTCCAGGACATTATTGCCGCCTACGAGGAGCACGACGAATGAGGGGTGAGAACGTGCTGCGTGATTCATGATCGTACGCGTTTCTGCATCCTCTCACGCATCACACCTTCACGCATCAAAAGCCCACTGGAGCGTGCGGTGAAGAAGGGAAAGCTGCCCCCCAGTGGAGTTACACTCACTCATACTCAAAGAATCCCTTCCCCGTTTTCCGCCCGAGCTGGCCCGCGGTCACCTTGCGGCGGAGGAGTGGGCACGGCCGATACTTGTCTTCGCCGAGCTCGTCGTGGAGGACCTCCAAGATTTGGAGGCACACGTCCAGTCCAATGAAATCGGCAAGCGTAAGCGGGCCCATCGGGTGGTTCATGCCGAGCTCCATGACCGTGTCGATGTCCTCGGGTTCGGCCACGCCCTGCATCACACAAAAGATGGCCTCATTGATCATGGGCATGAGGACGCGATTCGACACGAAACCGGGATAGTCCTCAACCTCCACGGGGTTCTTCTCCAGGTCCTCCGCCACGTCGGCCACGGTGTCGAACGTAGCATCGCTCGTGCGCTGGCCCCGCACCACCTCCACAAGGGTCATGACCGGTACAGGGTTAAAGAAGTGCATCCCCACCACTTGGTCGGGGCGTTCCGTTTGGTCGGCAATCCAGGTGATGGAGATGGACGACGTGTTGGAGGCAAGGATTGCCTCGCCGGGCGTGTGCTCGTCGAGCGTCCTGAAGACATCGGCCTTGATGGACTGCTCCTCCGGCACGGCCTCCACGACGAGGTCGGCGGACTGAACGCCTTTGGCCGTGTCGGACGCAAGAGCAATTCGGCCGAGCGCAGCGGCCTTCTCGTCGGGGGTAATCACCTCTTTGTCGACCTGCCGCGAGAGGTTGCGCTCGATCGTACCACGAGCATCTTCGAGCAGAGCCTCGTCGAGATCAATGAGGACAACATCGTACCGGTGGAGGGCGAAGACGTGGGCAATGCCGTTCCCCATCGTGCCGGCCCCCACGACGGCGGTGTTCTGTACGGACATTGGTCAGAAGGGGGACTGTGAAAGACACAGCGAGTTTGTTTAGGATAGCAAAGCGCTACCACTTCTGATGACCGTCCGGGACGAATTTCGAATTGGGATTTTGGTGCGGAGGCGCAGAGAACGTTGCCGCCGGCTCCGCCTCCGGAAGGGAGCCTTTCTCGGGGCGCAAGAATCGACGACAAGAGGACTTGAATTGCAATAACAGCAACAAAGCTCGTCGAAACCCAGCTACCCTCAATCCGCATTTGGGGCGGGAGTGAGCGAAAAAGGCCCGTGGGGGAGCGACGGCCGTGCTGAGAGGAAGGATCCGGTTCGAATCCCCGCAGCACGGAATGATGAGAGACTTCGGAAAGCCGAGCGGGAAAAGCTACGCGATGAGCACGTCTTCCATCCCCTCCGGGGCCAGGTCGCCGTCGTCATCCGCGGACACGTCTAAGATACGGGTCTCCGTCACGTCGTTGTTCTCGTCGACGTGTACCACGCGCGGGTGGTGCCGACGTGCTTCCTCGGGCGTAAGTTGAGCGTAGGCAATCACGATGACTTCGTCCCCCGCCTCTGCGAGCCGGGCGGCCGGACCATTTAGGCACACGGTGCGTTCCCCCGCTTCGCCCGGAATGGTGTAGGTTTCGAGCCGATTTCCATTGTTCACATTCACCACTTGCACCTTCTCGTACGGCAACAGGCCAGCCGTGTCGAGGAGCTCCTGGTCGACGGTGATAGAGCCCTCGTAGTAGAGATCGGCCTCCGTAACCTGGAGGCGGTGGATCTTCGCCTTGAGCATTGTGATGTCCATGGACCAGCGCGGGATTGAGCAGGGAGTGCGTTCCGTCGGTGGGCGGGAGTTAGGCCCGCGGGACCTCCACGAAGGTGTTGTCGATGAGTCGTGTATCGCCGAAAAAGACGGCCACGGCGGCCAGAACCTCCTGTCCGGGCGCGAGGTGGTCGGCGGGCTGGAGGGTATTCGCGTCTACCACTTCAGCGTACTGGACGTCCGCGTCAGGGGCAGCGAGTTTATTTTCCATCGCTCGAACAACCGCTTGGGCCTCCTGTTCCCCCCCGCGGATCGCGTCCTCGGCGGCAGTGACGGCGTCGTAGAGCACCGTTGCTTGTTCCCGCTCGTCGGGGTCGAGGTACGCATTGCGGGACGATCGGGCGAGGCCGTCGGGCTCGCGCACCGTGGGCACCCCGATGATGTCAATATCGAAGAGAAGGTCTTCGACGAGGCGCTGGATGATGACGTACTGCTGGGCGTCCTTCTCGCCGAAGACGGCCACGTCGGGCTTGCAGGCGTGGAGGAGCTTCGTGACAACCGTGGTGACGCCCCGGAAGTGCCCCTCGCGGTAGGCGCCGCAGAGGTGCTCGTCGAGGTGCTCTACCGACACCCACGCGAGCGGGCCGGGCAGCGCCGCGTCGTTGACGTAGGGATACATCTCTTCGACTGACGGGGCAAACATGGCGTCCACGTCGAGCGCCTCCAGCGTGTCGCGGTCCCCCTCCAGGTCTCGCGGGTAGTCGTCGTAGTCCTCCTCAGGCCCGAACTGGGTGGGGTTGACGAAGACCGAGACCGTCACGTGATCGGCTTCCTCTAGGGCCGTGCGGACGAGAGCGAGGTGTCCTTCGTGCAGCGCGCCGAGGGTTGGTACGAGGGCAAGCGTCTTCTCCTCGGCCCGGGCCGCGTCGGCGTGGGCCTGCATCGCATCGACGGTGCGAATGAGTTCCATAGACGAACGCTGAATGCGTACAACGAGGCTTCGACGGGTTCTGCTCGCAGCTACGAAAGCACGATCCACAGGTTCGACTGTGGGTCCCCACCGTCGATGAACGGCGTCGTAGCGGGGGCGGGGCATGGTCCACAGTGGAAGCGTCTCTCCGGCGAGGAGTCATACAACCGCCGCGCCCCCCGTTCCTTAATTGGACCGGGCCCCGAGCCAAACCGCGGATTCAGGCTGGTTGGATCCCGAGCGAGTCGGCGAGGGACAGTGCCCGCCGCTTGGGGCGAAAGTCTGAGTCGGCGGGGATCCACCCATTCAGGGCCCGCCGCAGGGGCTTCCGGGCGGCCTCGCGCCGGCCCTGGTCTACCAGAAACCGGGCGTAGTAGTAGTTGAGCCGAGGGTGAGCCGGGTGCAGCGCGAGTGCGTCCTGGTACGCTTCTTCAGCCTTGTCTGGCCGGTCGGCCTTCTGATAGGAACGGGCCAGACGGAGGCGTGGAAGTCGAAGCGTCCCGAGGAACGGTTGGCGTTTGGAACGGTCCTTCAGGTAACGTTCGTAACTCGTCGCAGCATCCTGGTACCGGCCCTGCGCCTCCCGCAGGCGTCCCCGAACATAGTCGAGTGCGAGCGACAGCCGGTAGCGCGGGGGCGTTCCCGGACGCTCCACCAGCGCCATGGCCTGCCTCAGGTGCCGCTGGGCCTCAGTTAGTCTGTTCACCGCGATTTTACAGTGTGCCAGCCCGGTTTCAGCCATAATCTCGTAGCCAGGGATGCTCGACGACACCTTCTGTTTGAGGGCCTTGAGGCGTTTGATGGTTCTGTTAACGAGTTTATCGCTCCCGAGCGGCCCGTAGTAGTTGCACGTTCGGGAGGCCAAATAGTAGCGGCGTCGGACCTCCGGTCCCGAGGACTCAATTGTCCGGAGAGAGTCAAGTACATGCTTGCTCCGCTCGATTCGTCCACGGAGCCAATGGTGATGCCAAAGACGATATCCTGTCCATCTGCTCTGAGGGTTTCTGGAGACTTCCTGAATCCTGGAGAGAGCCGCCTTGAACTGCCCTCGTGCCTGGCTGAGCATCGCCAGGTAGATCTCGGCGTTTCGAGCCCCCATGCGTTCCGCCTGCCGAAATGCCTTCGCCGCCTGCGTCAGTCGACCGAGCCTCCAACGAATAGTGCCTACCAGCAGGGGACCACGCTTGTCTTTCGGGTACGTTTCCGTAAAGGACTCTGCCCGTTGAAGGGCCTTTTTGAACCGACCGGTCTGAAGAAGCCCTGTGATAACGCCCGTTTTCGCAGTCTTGGACTTAGGAGCCAGTGCCAGTATGCGCCGGTAACTTTCGAGGGCTTGTTTGTGCTGGAGGAGGCTCCTGTGGAGGATCGCTTTCAGTTTCCAACCATCCAGGTCATAGGGATGGAGGGAGGTCCACTGCTCACACACCCGCAGGGCCGCCTGCGGTCGGCCCTCAAGCCGGTAGAGACGAAATGCTTTCAACCAGTACGCCCGGGATTCAGACAACCGGTAGCTGTGGCGCTTGGCACTTCTGAAGGCGCGGCGTGCCTTTTCCCCTTCGCCGAGTCGCCAAAGGGTCCGTCCCTCTCCGATGTATCCGAGGGCAAACGTGGTGTCCGTGTTCGTGGCGCGCCCGAACTTCCGGGCTGACTTCTGAAGGTTGGCTTTACCGAAGCGTGAGAGGTGGAAGCCCTGCGCGTAGTGCTTCGCGGCGGGGACCGAGGAGGTGAAGACTTGCGTCACCGGCAGGTCGGTCGCACTCTCGAGGTGAGCATCCGGAAGTCCAAGGTTTTTCTTAAGTTGCGTACTGGCGCGATCGATGACATCGAACAGGCCCTCGCCCTCGAACTGACGCTTGGCCACAAGGTCACCAGTTTCGGTCTCACGGAGCCAGATTCCCAGGAGGGTCGTTCCGGCCTGGGTCGTCCCAACGCGTCCGGACAGCACGTAGTCGGCGTTCGCCTCCCGAGCCACCTCTCGCTTTAGGCCCAGTGGAACGTTCAGGCCGTCGTCATACCCGCGCTGTCGCAGTTCCTCGTCGAACCGCACCGGAGAATAAGCACTGATGAACGGGTCTTGCTCAAGATCGGCACGGAGCGCGGTGGGAGCGGCACGGAGCAGGGCCGTATCGGCTCGGGTCCCCTCTGCTTCATCGAAGTAGAAGAGGGCAAGGCGCTGTCGAAACTGCTTCTTTGGGACCTGGCGGACGATGTTCTCGGTGGTCTCCGATCCAGTGGTGTCCGCCGCCGATACTTGCACGGTCCGGACCATCGACCCGAGCTCGACCCCTCCGAACACGATGAGCAGAGTGAAGACGGCGGCAGCGATATTGCCGGAGACGATCCACAGCTCGGAGTCCGTCCACTGGTCGGGGCCCGGCCGGCCGTGGCGGTAGGTGACCACGAGAACCGATGGAAGGAGGAGAAGGAGGCCGAGGAGGAGGGTCCGCCCCAGGTACGGAGAAACGAGGTACTGATCAGTCAGCCACTGCGACAGCTCAAATAGAGTCCAGGTAACCCCAAGGTATCCAGCCAGGACCTGCGGGACGCGACGATACACGAGCTCACCGAGAAAGGTGCGTTCCGGGCTCCCCTTCGGCCGTTCGAAGGCGTCTCCTGCTGGCTCGTCCCCTCCAGAAGGACGCTCGCCAGAGCCAGAATACGCCCCAGAGTACGATACATCATCAGACATGCCCGTTCGGTATTAGTGCACCTTTGATCTGCGAGTGGCCGTTGCTGTCGCCTCAAAACCTACAAGTTCAAGCACATTGCCTGCGGGTCTGTTCAAATACTCCCGGTGCCGAACAGAACTGTAACGTTTCCACGGCGGAACTTCCGAGGCTCTCAGAAGCCTCTACAGGAAGGCCCCCCTGACCGAGTCCGCATTGAACTTTAACGCCTCATCGACGACGTTGTGACCCTACTCGCAAATTCGCCCACCATAGCTCTTGCTCGTCCATGACCGACTTCCGAACCGAACGTGATTCCCTCGGCGAGGTGCGCGTGCCCGTCAACGCTCTCTACGGCGCCCAGACCCAGCGGGCAAAGGAAAACTTCCCGGTCAGCGATCTTCGGTTTTCGCGCCGGTTCATTGAGGCGCTTGGCCACGTCAAGCAGGCCGCGGCCAAGGCCAACCGGGACCTGGACCTGCTCGGCGAAGAGACAGCTGACGCGATCGTGCAGGCCGCTCAGGAGGTCATCGATGGCGCGCACGACGAGGAATTCGTCGTCGACATCTTCCAAACTGGGAGCGGCACCTCGACAAACATGAACGCCAACGAAGTAATTGCCAACCGCGCCTCCGAGATGCAGGGGGCCGAGCGCGGGAGCAAGGCCGTTCATCCGAACGACGACGTCAACAAGTCTCAGTCGTCCAACGATACGATTCCCACGTCGATGCACGTGGCGGCCCGCATGGGCATTGAGCACGACCTCCTCCCCGCCCTCCGGGCCCTCCACGAGGCCTTGTCCGCGAAGGCCGACGCGTTCGACGACGTGCTGAAAAGCGGGCGCACGCACCTCATGGACGCCACCCCGGTGCGGCTCGGGCAGGAGTTTGGCGGGTACGCCGCGCAGATCGAGCATGCGCTCCAGCGCATCGAGCAGGCGTCGAATCGGCTCTCTGAGGTCACCCTTGGGGGCACGGCGACCGGGACGGGGCTGAATTGCCCCCCCGACTTCCCCGAAACTGCCCTCCAGCACCTCGGCGACGCCACGGGCCTGTCCTTTTACGAAACCAGCAACCACTTCGCCCAGCAGGCCGGCAAAGAGCTGTACGTAGACGCCCACGGGGCCCTGAACACGCTGGCCACGGCGCTCCTCAAGATTGCGAACGACCTGCGTCTCCTGTCTAGCGGGCCGACCAGCGGGATTGGTGAAATCGACCTTCCGGTCATTCAGCCCGGCTCGTCCATCATGCCCGGTAAGGTCAACCCAGTCCAGAGCGAGCAGGTGATGATGGTCGCGACGCAGGTCACCGGGAACCATCAGACGATCACCGTCGCCAATACGCACGGCAACTTTGAGCTCAACGTGATGATGCCGGTCATGGCCCACGCCATGCTCCAGAGCATCGACCTCCTCGCCAACAGCGTGGACGCCTTCCGCACCAAGTGCGTGGAGGACATTGAGGCCGACCGCGAGCGCTGCCGCGAGCTGTTAGAGCTGAACCCTTCGCTCTCGACCGCCCTGAATACGGCCATCGGCTACGACAAAGCCAGTGAGGTAGCCAAGAAGGCGTCCGACGAGCGCAGAAGCGTTCGGGAGGTCGTGAAGGAGATGGACCTTCTCGGCGAGGAGGAACTGGACACGTACATGGACGTCCGTAGTATGACCCAGCCAGGAGTTCCAGGTGAAGGGTAAGCCCCTGGGCCCACCACCTCGATTCTCTTCTACGTGCGGGACCCATCTGGAATGAGAAACTTAACGATACGGTTGTGGGCGGTACGAAATCGGAGACGACGTCCGTTGTGTGTGATACCGAAGCACTGCTCAGCGTCTCTGCTTTAGGGCACCGCTGACGCGTTGTCGTTTCTTCTCTTACAAACCGACGGTCCGACTTCTCATGAGCACGAAAGGCAAACTCTCTGTCGCCGCCCTCGTCGGCGGGGCGCTCCTCGCCGGCATCCTGTTCGCTACGGCCAGCGCTAGCCTTCTCGGGGCAGGGGACTCCATTGTCACTTCGGGGGAGGCTGCTGTTCTGAAGGGGTCGACGGCGATCGCTCAAGACACCACGAGCTCTCCGGGAGCCCTCCAGACCGCGTTCACGAAGGTGGCAGAATCCGTCAATCCTGCGGTCGTACAGATCCGGTCCCAGAAAAAGGTTGAACGCGAGGTGCCAAACCCCTTCGAAGGCACCCCTTTTGAGCGGTTCTTCGGGAGGCCGGGTCCCTCCCAACCCGACATTCGAAGGGGTCTCGGTTCGGGGGTAGTTGTGCGGCCAAACGGGTACATTGTGACGAACAACCACGTAGTCCAGGACGCCGATCAGCTCAGCGTACGTACCCTCGATGGCACAGAATACGACGCGGAAGTGGTTGGCACTGATCAGTTTAGCGACTTGGCCGTCCTTAGGATTGATGCGTCTGGCCTACCGTCGGTGAGCTTTGGCGACTCGGATCAGTTAGACGTTGGACAGTGGGTCCTAGCCTTCGGTTCGCCCCTGAGCCGGCGCCTGAACAACAGTGTCACCGCCGGCATCGTCAGCGCGCTCGGTCGACTTCGTGCCCCTCGGAATCCCCGAAATCCCGCTTCGAGTCGTGGCGTCAACAACTTCATTCAGACCGATGCTGCCATCAATCCTGGAAATTCAGGCGGTCCCTTGGTGAATCTCAAGGGGGAGCTCGTGGGCATCAATACGGCGATTGCGTCTCAGACAGGGGGGTATCAGGGAATCGGTTTTGCCATTCCTGCGAACACGGTCAAGCGGGTGGTGACTCAGCTTATCGAGCAGGGTGATGTCCGGCGTGCATACTTGGGCATCAGATACCAGCCAGCCTCCCGTGACCTCATTAAGAACGAAAATCTTCCGGACGGGTCCGTTATCATCCGTACTGTTGCGGAGGGCTCCGCGGCAGAGGAGGCGGGCCTCCAGTCCGGGGACGTGATCACACACGTGGGCGGTCAGCCGTTGGAGCAATCGCTCCAGATTGCAAACTTGATCGCGTCGAAGTCCCCCGGGGACGAAGTGTCACTGCGTGTTTTTCGTGTCCGGAGTGGAGAAAAGGAGAAGCTCACGGTCACGCTGGGCTCTCGCGATGAAGGGCTCACGGCCTCTAGGAGCGACGGAGGTCCTTCATCCGATCAGTTGATGGAAGAGCTCGGCCTCAGCCTGCAGAATGTGACGCCGGAAATCGCCCGTCAACTTGGGCTTGACGCGGCCAAGGGAGTCGTCATCACAGACGTTGATCCCTCCAATCCGTTCATCCGTGGGTCCGGGCTTGAGCCCCAACAGGTTATCCTCCGGATGGCGGGCGAAAAGATTCCCAACATGGAGGCGTTCCGACAGACTTATTCGAAGATTGAGCCCGGGCAGGCCTTCCGGCTGGTCATTCGGAGTCCTGAAGGCTTCATGACACAAACCAGCCTCAGGAAGCCAGAGGGGTAGCGGTATCTCCAACCTGGAACGCAATGGCACCCCGCTCTCTGCGCGAGGGTGGGGTGCCTCTCCTGTGCCGTGCGCTAGCGCCCAGAATAAGCTAAATCCTTCGGCAAAACCCTCTGCTCCTTCTCCCAAACAGCCCCACGTGTTTCCCATGGACGACCAGATTGACACGCACGACCTCGATGCCCCTCCTGATGCTGATCTCATCACCGAGCTGCGGGACCGAGCCCACGACCGAGGCGAGGCCGTCGGGGTCACGTTTCCGGCCGACGGTGGGCGAAAACGCTTCGTGGTGTCCCCCCGTGGCACGTGCGTGCTCCTCAATGACACGCGGGAAGACAGTTTCAACCCGTCCGTCGGCGTCGAGGAGATTGCCGCCGCCCTTCAGGACCAATAGAATTCGTCTCAGGTCTGGACGATACAGTTCGTGGTGCCGAACTCGTTCGGCTCAAAGTCATCGGCATCGTCATCGTTGGTCCCTCCCTCCTCCACGCTGTAGTAACGGACGGCATACCACTCGTCCTCTGGTAGCGTCACATTGTTGTGTTGCACCATCACATTGGTGCTGTAGGTCTGGGTGCTCCGACGGACAAATCGGTGCTTGCCCGACCCCCACTCGCTGAAGGCCCCTACCACCGACCCCTCGTCGCCGTAGGAGTGATCGTTGGGGCGGACAAACGTGACCTTTGCGCGACTGCTTCTTTACTTTGTCGATCATGTCGTGGTCTCGGAACGCGGTGTGAGTACGGACTGATGAACAGTCCCCGATCGAACGATCGACTCGACATTGCCAGGGATTTGCAAGTCTACCACGGGGCTGGAAGATATGCGATTGTCCCTCGATGACAAAGCGCTTCCTTCGGCTCTTTCTCGTGGACGGCCCCGTCGAACTCCTCCGCGGGCGGGACGACTACCATGACCCGACCACAGTTCCGCCCCCTTCCCAGATCCCCCTGCTGCACCGTCGCATCGGGAGACTCGCCCCGATTCAGTGTCCTCGGCGAACACTTTCTTGCGTCCGTCGTGCACGCCTTCTCTGCTTGACAGGATTCCGGGGCGCCAAGCGAGACGGTCCCTGTCCAACTCTTCCCTCGTACTTGAGACTACACGAATGATTGACCGGGTCGCAATTCTTGGAACTGGGCTCATTGGAGGGTCGCTGGGGCTGGTGTGGGCAGACCGTCGCCCCGACCTCACGATCGTGGGGTACGATCGGCCCGAGGTGCTGGAGCGGGCCGAGAACCGGGGAGCAATCGACGCGAAGGCGGCCGCCCCCACAACTGCCGTCGAGGATGCCGACCTCGTGGTGCTGGCCGCGCCGCCCGCCGCGACGCTCGGCCTCCTCGACACGATTGCCGACTCCCTCCCCGAGGGATCCTTGGTCACAGACGTGGCCTCCATTAAACAACCGGTGCTCGACCAGGCTCAGGATGTGCTACCGGAGCACGTGTCGTTTCTTGGGGGACACCCCATGGCGGGCTCTGAGCAGAGTGGCATCGACCACGCCGATCCTCTCCTCTTCGAAAATGCGATCTACGTGCTGTCGCTTCCGGACGCGGTCTCGGAGGACGTGCTAGATGGCCCCCTTTCTCCCCTCGTGGACCTGGTGGACGACACCGGGGCCCGCCCTTTCCTCCTGGAGGCCGAGCGCCACGATGAACTCGTCGCGGCGATCAGCCACGTTCCTCAGCTTCTCGCCGTCGCCCTGGCAAACCTCGTTGCCTCTACCGAAGACGAGGAGGACCGCGACCTCGCCCTTCAGCTGGCGGGCGGTGGATTTCGGGACATGACCCGCATCGCCGACTCGCCTTTCGAGATGTGGCGAGACGTACTGGTCGGGAACGAGGGCGCGATCCATGACGCGCTGAGCCGCTTTCGTCGCCTCCTCCGAGAGCTCCGAAACCGCCTCATCGAGGGCGACATGGACGCCCTCGCAGACACCTTCGAGGAGGCCCAGACGGCCCGGGCCTCCATCCCCCGGGACAACAAGGGCTTTCTCCACGCCCTCTCCGACGTGTACGTCCGCGCGTCCGACGAGCCCGGCGTGCTCCACGACCTGACGGGCTGCCTGGCGGAGGCCGACATCAACATCAAGGACATCGAGCTCCAGAAGGTCCGAGAGGGAACCGGGGGCACGTTCCGCCTTGCGTTCGACGATGGGACGATAGCCGAGGAGGCCATCTCGCTCCTCGAAACAGCAGGCTACGACGCCTGGAGACCGTAGGAGTAAAATCACCGTCCCTTCGTTGATTTGTACGCGTTTTCTCGGGTATCATGAGTGTGGTACATGTTCTTGGGGTGAACCAGTCCCAAATTCCCTCCCGTCTTTCTTGCCTCTGACCTCCGGCGTCTCGTCCCATGGCCGACACAGCAACGTCCCTCGACACGACCCCCCTCCACGGCGTCCACAACGAGCTCGATGCCCGGATGATGGCGTTCGGGGGCTTCGAGATGCCCGTGCAGTACACCAGCATCATCGAGGAGCACATGGCCGTCCGGAATGACGCGGGCCTGTTCGACGTGAGCCACATGGGGGAAGTCCTCATTCAAGGGGACGGGGCGCTGGACTTTGTCCAGCACATCGTCACGAACGACGCCTCGAACCTGTACGACGGACGGGCCATGTACACGGTGATGTGCACCCCCGAGGGTGGAATCATCGACGATGGCATCGTCTACCGCCGGGCCGAGGACCATTTCATGATGGTCCTCAACGCAGCCAATACCGAGCGGGACCTCAACTGGATGAGGTCCCACAATTCCATGGATGCGACCCTCCACGACATCTCCGACGAAACGGCGCTGATTGCCCTCCAGGGGCCGGAGGCGCTCGGGATCGCGCAACCGTTCCTCGACCAGGATCTCGACGACCTCAAATTTTATCACTTCTGGGAGCGGGACGGTGGGACGTTCCTCGAATGCGACCAAGCTCTCATTTCGCGGACGGGCTACACAGGCGAGCCTGGCCTGGAGCTGTACGTGCCCGCAGAGGCCGCCGAGCACGTCTGGAATGCCCTTCTGGAAGCTGGGCACGATCGGGGGCTGAAGCCTGCCGGACTGGGGGCACGCGACACCCTCCGGCTTGAGGCGGGCCTCTGTCTCCACGGCAACGACATTACCGAAGAGACGAACCCGTACGAGGCGGGCCTCGGGTGGCTGGTGAAACTCGACAAAGGGGAGTTCATTGGGCGTGCGGCGCTCCAAGAGATTCATGAGCGCGGCCCCGAGCGCCAGCTCATCGGCTTCGTCGCCACCGAGCGCGGCATTCCCCGCCACAACAACATCATCAAATCCGACAGCGGGGACGTCGTTGGAACTGTAACGAGCGGCACGCAGTCTCCCGTTCTTGACACAGGAATCGGGCTTGGGTACGTTCCCAACAATCCCGAATACACAGACGAAGGCACTCACCTCCAGGTGTCCAGTCAGCGCCGTTCCTTTGAAGTTCGAGTCGCTGAGCCCCCGTTCCACACTGACTGACGCATGCGGACCGACCTTCCCCCAAACTGTCTCGCCTCCCCCTTGACTGCACCAGTTCGATGGACGTTGAAGTCTTTCTGACCTACTCCAGCATTTCGGACGACGACGTGCAGGACCGGACCGTGGTCGTGATCGATGTCTTACGGGCCTGCTCGACGATCGCCACGGCGCTGCACCGGGGGGCTCGGGCCGTCATGCCGGTCCTTGACATGGAGCAGGCAGGCAAGATCGCCAGCAATTTGGACCCGGACATGTGCCGTCTCGGCGGAGAACGAAACGGCGAAAAGATCGACGGCTACCACCTCGGCAACTCCCCTGAAGAGTACACGCGCGAGGTTGTAGAGGACCGCGACATTATCCTCAACACCACCAACGGAACGCGGGCGCTGGAACAAGCAAAGGGCGCGGAGGTCCTCGTAGCGGCGTGCTTCCTCAATGCCGGAAAGGTGGTCGACTTCCTCGGGCGGGAGGCCGATGCGGTGACCATCGTGTGCGCCGGTCAGCAGAATCGTCTCGCCTTGGAGGACACCCTCTGCGCCGGCCTCCTCCTGGACCGGCTCTGGGACGGTACCGAGCCGAACTCCGTGACCGATTCAGCTCACACGGCATTTACGCTCTACCACACCGACAGCGAGAATATGAGCCGTGCCCTGCGGCAGGCCAATCACGCCCAGTGGCTCGCCGAGCAGGGCTACGAAGATGACCTCGCCTACTGTTTCCAGGTCGATACCCTGCCGGTGCTCCCCTACTACACCGAAAACCGGCTCCTGCTCTACGACGATGTGCCAGCCACCGGCTAGCTGGGCCGCCCAGAGGGCTTTCAGGGCACATCCCGGTGCCTAGGACGACCGTATGTGGAAAGCCGGGGGAGCGAAGGAGGTTCAGCCGCCCTCGACCGTAGGGGATGCCGACAAAAGACGGACGCACGGAGGCGTAAGAGCCTCCGAAAAATACCTTTTTCCTTTCGGTCAGGGCGCGTGGGGATCCATTCTGGGCCGGATCGAACGGTGTGAATAGATCACCGTCGCCGGGATGTGGTTGCGTGCCCCCATTGCATCTTTGCAACTTCCGGGCCACCTTACGCATGTAGGTACGCTATTGTGACATGGGACGCACATGTTCATGAGCTTACCACCCATCCTTCGTCCTGCACGTCCTTTCGTTTTCGTCCTCCGCCATGGCTGCGTCGGGCTCCAATCACAAAGCGAGCGAGGATGTGCCTAATTCCCTTCTACCCCCGCGGCGCAAGGCGGAAGTCCTGGGACTGATCCTCATGGTGCTGGGCCTGCTTCTATCCCTGGCCTTCCTCACCTACCATGCCGGGGACGCCTCCACGATGTCCCTGAGCACTGCGTTGGTGAACCCGGGAGAGGTGCAGGCCGAGTCTTCCATCCAGAATCTCCTCGGGCCAATCGGGGCGCAGATTGCCCAACTGCTCGTTCCGGGGTTTCTCGGGTACGGCATCCTGGCGTGGAGCAGCCTCGTCATGGTTTGGGGCTATTCTATTTTTCGGCACCAGCCCGTCCGGCGGCTCCTCTACCCCTCCCTCCTGACGCTTCTCTCGGTCTTTGTCTTCGCCTGCTTCATGGGCTGGTTCGACCATGCCCTCGACACCACGATGAGGGCGTGGGCCGGCGCGGTGGGCGTGGGCGTCGCCGGATGGATGCAGTACGCCTTCGGAATGGTGGGGTCGTTCATTCTTCTGTTCCTCACCGCCGCGGTGTTGCTCCTGGTTGCGGTGGACCACGATATTCAGCGCACCGTCGACCGAATCGTGGAGGGCCCGCAACGCCTCGCCAGCGCGCTAGGTTCGGGCTGGACGTACGCCAAACATCAATGGGTACAGGCTCGCAGCCGGGCGGACGCAGAAAACAACGAGTCTCCTCCGCCCCGCGGTCACGATTCACCATCCCCCTCGTCGTCCTCCTCCTCTTCCCAACAGGACCCCGCGCCGGACGAAGAGGAGCAGTTGCCCCCGTCCTCGCCTGTAACCCTGCAGGTTCCAGATGCTCCCGAGAGCAGCCGTCCCCTGCGCCGGAACGACCTCTTCCGCTCCGACACCGAGGGGTCGACCGAACAGCACTCGTCCCCGGCCGGCGAGTCGTCCGGCACGCCCTCCGATGAGGCGGACCCGGATGCTCGCCTCAGCGACGCAGCGAGCCCCCCCTCCTCGACCGATGCCCTCGAAGACCCTGAGCCCTCCTCCGAGGCCGAGGCAGACGGTCCCGAGGAAGATTCCGAGACCTCCTCGTCCCCACAGCCGGAGGCGCTCGAGGAGGGAGAGGAGGTCTCAATGACGATCCAGAAGCAGGTCGAGGAGGAGACGACCGACGAGATCGAACGGCCCGTGGAGACCCCAGAGGATTTTGAATACGATCCGCCCCCCCTCGGTCTTCTCGATGAGGCCGCCGATGATCCCGCGATCAACCGCGAGGAGCTTGAGGAGAACAAGCGCATTCTCCTCGACAAGCTCGACACCTACAACATTGAGATTGACGATATCAACGCTGTCGTCGGGCCCACGGTGACTCGGTACGAACTGACTCCGGCCCCGGGCATCAAGATCAGCCGCATCAAGTCGCTGGAGGACGACCTGGCGATGGCGATGGCGGCGTCTGGCATTCGCATTATCGCCCCAATTCCGGGCAAGTCCGCCGTCGGGGTCGAAATTCCGAATCGAAATCGAGAACTCGTTCGCCTCCGCGAGGTCATCGGGACCACCAAGTTCCAGGAGGCGGACATGACGCTTCCCCTTCCGCTCGGCAAGACGATTGAGGGAGAAGTTTTCCTCGACGACCTCACGGAAATGCCCCACCTCCTCATCGCAGGGGCCACCGGCTCCGGGAAGTCAGTTGGGCTCAACGCGTACATCACAGGACTCATCTACGCGTGCCACCCGGCCAACCTCCGGTTCGTGATCATCGACCCGAAGAAGATTGAGCTGCAGCAGTACACGCCCCTCGACACGCAGTTCGTGGCGGTTCCGGAAGATGTCGACGAGACGGTCATTACGGACGTCGAGAAGGCCTCCGGGGTCCTGAAGAGCGTCGAGCGCGAGATGGAGACGCGCTACGACCTGCTCTCGGAGGCGGGGGTCCGAAACATCCAGGGATACAACGAGGCGTACAAGGCCGGCGAACTGGACCCGAGCGGTGGGCACCGTCACATGCCGTACCTGGTCGTGGTGGTGGACGAGCTGGCCGACCTCATGATGGCGGGCGGCGATGAGGTCGAAGGGCCCATCTCCCGGCTTGCCCAGATGGCGCGGGCCGTGGGCATCCACCTAGTGCTCGCAACTCAGCGACCGTCGGTCGACGTCATCACGGGTCTTATCAAGGCTAATTTCTCTTCCCGGGTCGCCTACGAGGTGGCCTCGCAGGCCGATTCGCGGACGATTCTGGATCAGGGAGGGGCAGAGGGACTCGTCGGCAACGGTGACCTGCTGTTTCTGAGCGGGAGTGACCTTCGACGCCTGCAGGGCCCGTTCGTGAGCGTCACGGAGGTCGAGCGGATTGTTGAGCATGTCGCCGACCAGCCCGGCGTCACGCCGTACACGCTTCCCTCGCTCGACGACGCCGGTCACGGGCCGGACAAGACGCTGGGCGTGGAGGGTACCGACGACAAATTCGAAGAGGCCGCCCGCGTCATCGTCCGCCGTCAGCAGGGCTCCGTATCCCTCCTCCAGCGCAAGCTCGCCGTTGGGTACACGCGGGCAGCCCGCATTGTGGACCAGCTTGAGGAGGCCGGGATTGTCGGCCCCTTCAATGGCACCAAGGCCCGAGAGGTCCTCGTGGACGACGAAGAGGAGCTCGATGCGCTACTGCACGGGGAAGAAGAATCTGAAGCGCCAGACCCCAGTCCGGACGATGCGTAGGGCCCTGCGCCCCCTGCAGCGTGCATCTCCGTCGCACCGACCGAGACTTCACTTTCACGATGCCACACCGAGTCGTATGGACTCCACCTTCCCTACCATCGGCATCCTCGGCGGCGGTCAGCTGGGCAAGATGATGGCGGCCGAAGCGGTGCGTCTGGGCATCGAGACGCGTCTTCTGTCCCCCAAAGATGCCGGTCCGATGCAGCCGTATTCGGGGGCGCAGTCGGGCGACTGGACCGATCCGGACGTGCTCCGCTCTTTCGTGTCGCCGTGCGACGTGGTGACCGTCGAAAGCGAATGGGCCCCCGCCGCGGAGGCCGCTGAGATTTTGCCGGTAGATACAGTCCTCTGGCCCTCCCCGCAAACCCTTTCCCTCATCAAGGACAAGGGCGTTCAGAAGCAGCACCTGCGTGAGGCAGGCTGTCCCGTACCCGAGTTTGCCCGGTGCGAGACGGTGGAGTCGGCCCTCGACACGGCGGCGGACTTCGGCTATCCCGTGGTGCTTAAGCAGTACCGCGGGGCGTACGACGGGTACGGCAATGCCACTGTCCACTCCTCCGACGAGCTCCGGGAGGCCTGGCCCGAGCTTGCGGCGGAGGATGGGCTGATGGTCGAGACCTTCGCTGAGTTTTCCCGCGAGCTAGCGGTTCAGGTGGCCCGACGCCCGAACGGGGAGCAGGTGGTGTACCCGGTGGCGTATACCGAGCAGCGCGACCACCGCTGCCACGCCGTCGAGGTGCCGGCGGACATCGACGACACGATTGCCCAGAACGCCCGCAGCACCGCCCGCGACGCCGTGGAGGCCGTGAACGGCGTGGGGCTGATTGCCGTAGAGCTGTTTGAAATGCCCGATGGTCGGGTTCTCGTTAATGAACTCGCTCCTCGGCCCCACAACACCGGTCACTACTCGATCGAAGGAAGCCAGACGTCCCAGTTCGAAAATCACATTCGCGCCATCCTGGACTGGCCCCTCGGCTCCCCGGCGCTCCGTGCGCCTGTGGCCGTCATGGTGAACGTGCTCGGGCGCCGCGACGGAACGCCCCCGCGCACCGATGGCCTTCGTCAGGCCCTCGCCGTGGACGGCGTCGCGCCCCACATCTACGGCAAGCCGGACGTCCGTCCCGGCCGCAAAATGGGGCACGTAACTGCGGTCGGGGATGATCGGGAGGAAGTCCGCAAGCAGGCCGAAATGGCCGCGAGTGCCATCGACCTTTAGCTGCCTAGACGGTTCCCCCTCGTTACTCGTTTTATTGACCCCCATCCGTGCCCATGTCCTCTTCCGTGCCTCCTGTTGGGATTGCCATGGGAAGCGACTCCGATCTTCCCGTCATGGAAAACGCGGCGGAGGTGCTCGACGAGTTTGACGTCGAGTACGAAATGCGTGTGCTCTCGGCGCACCGCACCCCAGGCGTCATGAAGGAGTACGCAGAGACCGCCCACGAACGCGGTGTGCAGGTCCTCATCGCCGGGGCAGGGGGCGCAGCCCACTTGCCGGGCATGATTGCCGCCAGCACCCCTCTGCCTGTGATTGGGGTCCCTGTCAAGACCAGTACTATGAATGGGGTGGATTCACTTCTCTCCATTGTCCAGATGCCGGGCGGCGTGCCGGTGGGCACTGTGGCTATCAACGCCGCCGACAACGCGGCCCTTCTCGCCCTTCAGATCCTGGGGACCGGGGACGCGGCGCTCCGGGAGAAAATGACGGCGTACAAGGACGGCCTCGTCGGCAAGGTGGAAGAAATGGATGAACGCGTTCGGGAGCGCTCTAGTATGGAGTAGCTGTCGTATGATCTTCTCACTTTTTCCTCCACAATGATTTCCTCCCTCCGCATCGCTGGCGCCCTGGCGGGCGTTCTTCTCGCCCTCGCCGTTCTCTCTCCGGCCTGGGGTCAGCAGCAGACCGTTCTCCCGTCGGAGACCCACTCTTCGGTTCGCAGTGCCGCGTCGGTTCCGACCCAGCACATGCCCTCGGTAGACACCGACGCGCTTCGTGAAAACGCTGCCGACGGGGAGGAGCGAATTGGCCCCTACCGCTACGGCACCGTCCTCGAGACGACCCTGACCCCCGATCAGCACGGCGTCTGGGAGCAGCTTCCCTCGGGCGACTGGCTCTGGCGGCTTCGTCTTCGATCCGAAGGAAGCGTGTCCCTGAGCGTCGGGTTTACCCGCTTTCAGCTGCCGGAGGGGGCCGCTGTCTACCTGCATGGGCCCGGCGATGCCAACGTCCGAGGCCCCTACACCGCAGCCGACGCGACTGCGGGCCAGCACTGGACGCCCATTGTACGGGGGGACGAGCTGATTTTTGAGATGCGAGTCCCCGAGGGCCAGCGCTCGGCCGTGGACCTCGAGATCGGGCGCGTCGTGCACGGCTTTCGCTCCCTCAACCCGTCTCCCAATCGGGACGACCTCTCAAAGTCCGGCGCGTGCAACTTGGACGTGGCCTGCGAGGAAGCCGATCCCTGGCGCAAGCAGGTCCGCTCTGTCGGGCGATATTCCTTCGAGCAGGGCGGGCGGGCGTACGTCTGCACGGGGGCCCTGGTGAACAATACCGCACAGGACAACACCCCATACTTCCTGACCGCCGAGCACTGCGTGTCCTCCCCGGAGGTGGCCTCGACCATGGTGTTCTACTGGAACTATCAGAACCCGACCTGTCGAACCCCAGGCACCCCTCAAAACGGCCGTGTCACGGACGATTCCCGGGCCGACCAAACCTCTTCCGGTGCTGTGCTCCGGGCCCGCTACGGAGACACGCACAGCGACGGATCCATCACAGGAAAGCCCGATCTTTCCCTCGTCGAGGTCGACGACAAGATTCCGGACAGCTACGACCTCTACTTCAGCGGATGGAGCCGGGCAGGCACGGCCACGACGAGGAGTGTCACGATTCATCACCCCTCCGGTCACGGAAAGCGGATTAGCTTCGACGAAGATCCCTCCGACATCACGGCGTACGGCAGCTCTGAAGGCGGCGACACCCACCTTCGGATCGGCGACTGGGAGGTGGGAACGACTGAAGGAGGCTCCTCCGGCGCCCCGCTCTATGGGGACAACCAGAAGATTGTCGGGGTTCTCTCGGGGGGATTTGCGGGCTGCGGGAACGACGGCGATGCGGAGGACAACAACGAGCCCGACTGGTACGGGCGACTTGCCCCAGGCTTTGAAAACGGCGACTACCAAAGCCAAACCCTGGCGGACGTCCTGGATCCGAAAAACACAGGCACAACCACCCTTGCCGGTCGTCCTCAAGGTGGCGGCGACGACCAGACCCCTCCTGCCACCGTCGACGACCTGACGGTCGACAGCGTCGAGGTGACGTCGATGACGCTCCAATGGACCGCCCCGGGCGATGACGGCGATCAGGGGACCGCCGCCGAGTACGATATCCGGTACTCAACGTCGCGCATCACGTCGAAGAACTTCCGAGCTGCCAGCTCGGTCTCCAACCCGCCCTCTCCAAGCCCAGCCGGAACGAGCGAGCGTCACGCCGTGGAAGGGCTCACCCCTGACAGCACATACTATTTCGCAATCAAGGCGACCGACGACGCCAATAACACTTCGTCGATGGGCACCACGCCGTCGGGAACGTTTCTTCCCGACCAAGTGCCCCCCGCACCCGTTTCCGACGCTCAACTTACGAACATCAACACGTCTGCGCCAGCCGTGACCCTGAGCTGGACGGCCACCGGAGATGATGGGAAGCAAGGCTCGGCGTCCAGGTATCATGTCTGGTACGACACCAATCCGATCCAGACGGCCGCCGACACTCAGGCAGCCCAGCAGGTCGTCCGATCAAACTCCATCCCAGCGGGACAACAGCGAACCGTCTCTATCGAAGACTCCGACCGGCTCCAGCAGGGCCAAACGTATTACTTCGCCATCGTGGCGGAGGACAATGCAGGCAATCGGTCCTCGCTCGTCGCGCCGGAGCGCAAGGCCGTTCTTGCGAAGGACATCGAGATTGAGAAGGGCGGCGTGGCGGCGGGCGTGGGAGGGTCGATGTCGGAGACCCAGTTCGTTCTCAACGAGTCCCAGGACGTCCGGGTTGCTTTGTACGACGTGTTGGGGCGACGCTTGCGGGTTCTCCTCGACGAGCGAGTGCGAGAGGGGTTCGAGCGGGTGGTTCAGATTCAGACGAGTTCTCTCTCTAGCGGCCCGTACTTCCTGCGGTTCCGGGGGGAAGACTTCGTCACCACCCGGAAGATCGTCGTGGTAAAGTGACTCGAGTCGCCCTCGGCTGGCGGACCCCAGGGGACTGCCAGCGCACTACGTCTCGGCTTCGCGGGTCTCCGGAAGGATCCGTGCGTACCGGCGCTTGCCGACCTGAAGTACAAAGGGGGCTTCCTCGTCCACGTTGATGTAGCGGCCGGTATCCGTAACTCGCTTCCCGTCGATTGAGACCGCCCCCTGCTCGATGAGGCGGCGCCCCTCGCTATTCGAGTCGGTGAGGTCGGCGTGGCGCATGAGGTTGAGGAGGCCAACCTCCCCGTTCTCCGTGTCGGGCGCATGCTCCGGAATCTCGTCCGGCACGTCCCCCTCCACAACGGTCTGTTCGAAGTGCTCTTCCGCTTCCTCCGCCGCGTCCTCGCCGTGGTACATCGCAACGATGCGACGAGCCAGTTGGGCCTTCGCCGCCCGGGGATTGGACTCGGCGAAGCCCTTTACCTTCGGAAGCTGCTCGGTGGGCACGTCGGTGACCAGCTCCACGTATCGGTAAATCAGCTCGTCGGGCACGGACATGGTTTTGCCATACATGTCCTCCGGGGCCTCCGTGATGCCGATGGCGTTGTCGAGCGACTTGGACATCTTCCTCGTGCCATCCGTCCCTTCCAGAAGCGGCAGCATCATGCACACCTGCGGATCCTGATCGTGGGCCTCCTGGATGCGGCGGGCCAGGAGCAGATTAAAGCGCTGGTCGGTGCCGCCAAGCTCCACGTCGGCCTCGATGTGAACGGAGTCCTGCGCTTGGGCAAGGGGATACAGAAACTCGTGGATACTGATGGGCCGCCCCGCTTCGTACCGCTGGTTGAAGTCTTCCCGCTCTAGCATCCGTGCGACCGTGTGCTGGGCCGCAAGCTCGATGACGTCGCTGAAAGACATCTCGTCGAGCCACTCCGAATTGTAGAGGATCTCCGTTTTGTCGGGATCGAGAATCTTGGTGGCCTGCTCGTAGTAGGTTTGCCCGTTCCGTCGAGTTTCTTCGAGGGTCAGCTGGGGGCGCGTCTCGGAGCGGCCGGATGGATCCCCAATCATGCCGGTGAAATCCCCCACGATGAGAATAGCCCGGTGGCCCAGGTCCTGGAACTGCCGGAGCTTCCGGAGGACGACGGTGTGGCCGAGGTGCAGGTCCGGCCGGCTGGGGTCACAGCCGAGCTTGACGCTAAGGGGGGCTTCCGTTTCCCGCGACTCCCGAATCTTGTCGGCCAGCTCGTCTTCGGGAACGATATCCTCCACGCCGCGGCGGAGAACCTTCATCTGCTCGTCAACTGGGGGAAAGGCCATGGTTTGCCCTGAGGCTCGAATGCGAGGGTGTGACGATTGGGGGAGTGGCCCTCTCGGTACCAATCGGGACCGAAGAGTGAGGACAGGAAGAACCGCTCGCGTTGCTCCTCCCGCAGCGGGTGGGGCTAGAAATTGTACTCGCTCTGCTTCTGCTCCATCCGGCGCTCCATCTCGCGCTCTTTGATGGCCTGGCGCTTGTCGTGCTTCTTGCGTCCCTTCGCCAGCCCGATCTTCACCTTTGCCCACCCCTCCCGAAAGTACAGCGCCAGGGGCACAATCGTATAGCCCTCCTGCTCGGCCTTCTGGCCCCACTTTCGAATCTGACGATCGTGGAGCAGCAGCTTTCGGTTCCGGCGCGGCTCGTGTCCGAACGGGCCGGCTTCTTCGTAGGGCTTGATGTACATCCCGTGGATCTTCATTTCTCCATTCCGGTCCACCTGACAGTAGGCCCCGTCCAGGCTTACTTTTCCCTGGCGGACAGATTTCACCTCGGACCCCTCAAGCACGAGACCGGCCTCGAGGGTCTCCTCGATGTCGTACTCGAACTGGGCCTTTTTATTTCGCTCGACGATCTCGACGCCTTCGGCCATAGCAGTAGGGTCCGTTGATTGGAAAGCTCGGGGCCGTGGGAGAGGATCTAGGCCGCGTGCACAGGGCAGGACTGGTGGGCCGGAGAGTTTGGCACGCCCGGTCTACCCTCCCCCCAGTGCTCCCTCCTGCGAACGTGCTATCCCTCCTCCCCATCCTCTTCCTCTTCGTCCAGATAAACGAATGGGAGATCTGGGATGTCCTCCGTCACGTCGTAGTAGAAGAGGTACTTCCGAAACTCCGTGAGACTCGCGACGGCGAGTTTGTCGATGCCCGTACGCAGGTCCTCTCGGTAGAACTCGTTTAGCGAGGCCGTGGTCTCCTGCGCCTGCACCCACACGCTGCGGTTCTCGTCCGCCGCCTCGCCCGACGCAATGAGCGCTTCGATCAGCTCGTCGGTGGCCTGGTCTCGCTTCGTGACGAAGAGGCCCCACACCATCGGGTAGTTGGCAAGCTCGTACCACTCGCGCCCGATGTCCATGGTAAATGGATCCAGCTGGAGCGATGGCACGTCCGGCCCCACAAGAAGCGCGGCGTCCTCGTCGGTCTCGAGCAGGTCTCGGGGGGTCGTCCCCTCGTGGGAGACGAACTCAGGGGCAACCTCGTAGTGCTCCTGTAGGACGACCCGGGTGACGAAGCGCTCCTGAGCCACGCGTTTGTCGTGGGCGATCGTTTCTGGAAAGTCGTGGAGCCCTCCTTGCCACGCGAGGCGGGCGTAGGGGTAGCGCCACGACACAAGCCCGACACTCGGAATGACGTCGATGGCCCCGCTGGCCTGAAGGGCAAGCATGGTCGGAAGCAGGGCCACGTCGACCTCTCCTTCCACCAAGAGGGCCGCGCATTTTTCGGGACGGTAGCGCTTGATCCGGAATGGATTGTCAACCACCCCGGAGGTAAAGCCGGAAACCAGGAACTCCGCGGGGGGATAATCCCAAATTGCTAGGTCCATCTGGTCGGGCACACGGTCGTCGGAGAGTAGAACACAAGCCCGCAATCAGGCGGGGGGCGGGAAGGCAGGAGCTACTCGTCTCGGATCTGCTCTTCGATCCGCGCCTCTTTGCCGGATCGGTCGCGGAGGTAGTAGAGCCGGGATCGGCTCACCGCGCCCCGACGGACGACATCAATCTTCGCAATTCGCGGTGAATGGAGGGGAAAGATTCGCTCGACCCCAACGCCTTCGGACACCTTGCGGACCGTGAAGGTCTCATTGGCGCCGGAGCCCCGACGCCGCAAACAAACGCCCTCGAATTGCTGAATGCGCTCTTTTTCGCCCTCGACCACGCGGAGGTGAACGTTCACCGTGTCGCCGGCGTCGAACTCGGGGACGTGATCCCGAAATTGCGTGGCCTCGACGACATCCATCAAAGTGGTGGACATGGCGGAATAATGTCTTTTGAGTGGGAGTACAGGTTGAAAAGCAGAGCAGAGTGGACTCCTTAGGCCCTGTGGGCGGGAGCCCTACGACGCCTCTGCATCCTCGGCGTCGGGAAGGAGATCTGGACGACGATTTCGGGTTTTCTCTAGGCGCTTCTCATCGCGCCAGCGGGCGATGCGCTGATGGTCTCCTGAGCGAAGCACCTCTGGAACCTCCATGCCCCGGAACTCAGCGGGGCGGGTGTACGCCGGTGCCCCGAGGAGGCCGTCCTGGAACGAGTCCGTGAGGGCCGAGGAGCTGTCTCCGAGTGCCCCGGGAAGCACCCGAACGACCGCGTCAATGAGGACGAGGGCGGGGAGCTCTCCTCCACTCAACACGTAGTCGCCGATTGAGAGTTCGCGGGTCACAAGTTGGTCCCGAACCCGCTGGTCGATGCCCTCGTAGTGCCCGGCAATAAGAATGAGGTGCTCGTTCAACGAAAGCTGGTTGACGGTTGACTGGTCGAGACACTCCCCGTCGGGCGTCAGATACACTATCTCGTCCGCTTCCCCCTCAGCGTCCGCGATCGCCTCGACGCCCCGAAACACCGGTTCCGGCTTGAGGACCATGCCGGCCCCGCCGCCGAAGGGACGGTCGTCCACTTGGTGGTGCTTGCCGGGGGCATAGGTGCGAAGGTCGTGGACGCGAACGGTTGCCACGCCCTTCTCCTGGGCACGCTCCAAAATGCTGTGGCGCAGGGGCGCATCGACCAGCCCCGGAAGCGCCGTGAGAACGTCTATTCGCATAGCGGCAGCAACGTACAACCACAACTTGTGGGCGGCCCGTCTACCCGATCAATCCATCGATGGGACGTACGGTAATCTGGCCGGCGTCTTCGTCGATCTCGAGCAGGAAGTCTTCAACGACCGGGATCATCGCCTCCTCACCGTCGGACGTCCGAACGACGAGCATGTCCTGGGCCGGCATCTCCATGTAGTTGGCGATGGTGCCGAGGACTGTGTCGTCCTCGGCGACGACTTCCATCCCGATGATGTCGTGCACGAAGAGCTCTCCTTCCCCCAGATCAAGGGCCTCTTCGGGGGCGAAAACCTTGTGCTTCGCGACGGCTTCCGAGTCGTCCCGGGTTTCGATCCCCTCGACCCCGAGAATCACCGTCGTGCCCCGCTTTGTCTGCTGATACCGGACGGACTCGATCGCGTGCTTCGTGACCCGCCGGGGGTGCGGACCGAGAAAGACAAAGGGGAGCGTCTCGAACCGCGCGGGGTCGTCGGTATGCTCCGGATCAATCTTCAACTCCCCCTCCATGCCGTGGGGACGGAAGACGAATCCGATCTGCACCAGGGTTTCCGGCGGGACATTCGCAAGGTCAGGGGTCGAGTCGGCCGGGTCAGGCCCGGCGGCGTCTGAAGCGGCCATCGCGCACGAGAGGAAGGCTCTTCGCTCAAGTTACTCGTCCTCCACGTCTTCGTCGTCGGCAGACGCCTCGGGGCCGTTCGACTCATCCGACTCCTCCCCGGTCGTATCTTCCTCCGTGGACTCGTCTTTGGCGTCCGTAGGAGCGTCGTCGGTCTCGTCCACCGCCTCCGTATCTTCGCCCTCGGCGTCCTCCTCGGGCGCCTCTTCCTGGACCACAGACAGAGGGGTCGCCTGGGCACGGAGGCGCGCCTCCTCGTCGATTTCCTCAGCGCGCTCGCGCTCCTTCTCCAGGGGATCTTCGCCGCGGCTTTCGACAACCATCTTCAGATCTTCTCCCTGATCGGCCATGCGGGCGCGGAATTCCTCGACGGCCTCCTCAATTTTGTCCGGGGCTTCCCCCTTGTTCTTGAGGTGGTGATGCAGCAGCAGCCCCCGGCGATGCAGGATGGAACGCACAGTGTCACTCGGCTGCGCACCATTTTCGAGCCAGTAGAGGGCCCGGTCCTCGTCGAGGCGAACCTCAGCCGGTTCGCGGAGCGGGAAGTAGCGGCCAACGTCTTCGATGTAGCGTCCGTCCCGAGCGTAGCGCGAGTCGGCAGCCACGATCGAGAAGACCGGAATTTTTTTGCGCCCCATACGGCGCAGACGAAGCTTAACAGACACGTCGGTGGTCGGTGAGTTTCAGTTCAAAGGTCATGAGCAAGTGTAGGCGAGTGCGGCGCCCCGAGAAAGCCCCCGACGGGAAAATGGGCGTCCGTTACCGAGGGCTTCGGCTCCGGCCACCGCCCCCTCCCGTGAGGCGGTCCATGAGGTTCGACATGCTGACGTCGCGCCCCTGGCTCGTCAGCTTCTGCATCGTCTTCATCATGTCCTTCATCTCCTCGAACTGGCTGATGAGCTGGTTGACGTCCCGAACCTCTGTGCCGCTGCCGCGGGCGATGCGGCGACGGCGTCTCCCATTCAGGATTTCTGGGTGGGACCGCTCCTCCGGAGTCATGGACTGAATGATGGCCTCGATGTGGGTAAAGGCCTCCTCATCGATGTCGAGGTCGCTGATCTTGTTGCCAACTCCCGGGATCATGCCCAGAAGTTCCTTGATTGAACCCATCTTCTGGATTCGCTGCAGCTGGTCGTAGAAGTCCTGCAGGTCAAACTCCTCGGACCGAATCTTTTCCTGGAGGCGCTCGGCCTCCTGCTGATCGTACTGCTCCTGGGCACGCTCCACAAACGAGACCACGTCGCCCATGCCGAGGATGCGCTGGGCCATGCGGTCGGGATAAAAGGGCGTAAGGGCGTCGAGCTTCTCCCCGGTGGAGGCAAACTTGATCGGCTTGTTCACGACGGTGCGAATCGAGAGGGCCGCCCCGCCGCGCGTGTCGCCGTCGAGCTTGGTGAGGACGACGCCGTCGTAGTCGATCCGCTCGTTGAATTCCTTGGCGGTGTTTACGGCGTCCTGCCCTGTCATGCTGTCGACGACGAAGAGGGTCTCGTCCGGCTCAACAGCGGCCTTGATGTCGGCCACCTCCTGCATCATCGCCTCGTCGATGTGCATGCGCCCCGCCGTGTCGATGATTACAACGTCGCGGGCCGTTTTGCGAGCCTCCGTGACTGCCTCGTCGGCGACACGGACCGCGTCCTCGACAATTTTCCCCTCGTCCTCGATCGAGTAAACCGGAGTGTTCACTTCGTCGGCCAGTTTCCTCAACTGGTCGACGGCGGCGGGCCGATAAACGTCGGAGGCCGCGAGCAGCGGAGCATGTCCCTGCTTTCGGAAATAGCGGGCAAGCTTGGCGCAAAACGTTGTCTTTCCCGACCCCTGGAGCCCCGCTACCAGAATGACCGTCGGGGGAGTCTGTGCCATCTCCACCTCCTCGTGCTCTTCCCCGAGCACGCGGGTCAGCTCGTCGTGCATGATCTTGGTGAGCTGCTCCCCCGGCGTGACGGACGTGAGGACCTCCTCCCCCGTGGCCTTTTCTTTGACGTTGTCGGTGAATTCCTTCGCAACACGGTAGTTGACGTCCGCGTTCAGAAGGGCACGCCGGATTTCGCGCATCGTTTCGGCGACATTTACCTCTTCGATGCGGCCCTGGCCCGTAACGGACTGCAAGGCATCTTCGAGCTTCTGGGAAAGGTTCTCAAACATATCGGCGTTGCGTCGTCTCGTCACCCGTGTACGTGATGCGCAGCATAAGGCCCCACAACGTTGAACCCTCAGACTAACTTCAAGGCTCGCGATTGATCGAGCCGGACGGCGTCCTGAGAAGAGATTGCTCCTCCCGCCCGTGGGACTGAGGATTACCGCCGTGAACAATTAGATCCATTAGAGCAACGGCGGCCTCAGTTTTGTTTGGGGAATAACCGGCTAACCGGTCCATATACGTGCGAAGGACCTGAGGTCGATCCCATTCTTGAGGGGTGTTCATCCATAATTCGCCCCCTACAGTTCAGAGATTGAAGGGGGATGTAACAATGCTTCGGGCAACACGCGTTGAGGAACCGGCCCGGCAGTAGAAACGGGATCGATTGATGAGCTCGCACCGTTCGACGCATGCATTATCGTGGCTGGATCGGCGAGCCCTGATGACTTCCCCTGTAGCTTCGACATCCAAGGAGGAGTGGCGCGCTCAGTTTCGGACATACCGCCGCTCGTTGAATTCCGCGGCCTACGCAGCGCGAAGCGGACTGATCGTGCACCGTACCCTGGGGCTCCCCGTCGTCGCCGACGCGCAGGTGGTGCACTGCTACTGGCCCCTCAGCGATCGGGGAGAGGTCGACACCCGGCCTCTCATTGCCGGGCTTCGCAGCCGGGACACCGAGGTGGTCCTTCCCGTCATCACGAGTTTTGACCCTGCCCAACCCACCCTCGAGCATCGCCGCTATGCGGGTCCCGGCGCCCTGGAAACGAATCGGTGGGGCGTTTGTGAACCTACGCACACGGACACAATCGCCCCTGATGCTCTGGATCTCGTGCTGGTCCCTGCCCTGGGGGCCGACCACAACGGAACACGCATCGGCCAGGGCGCTGGCTACTACGACGCATTCCTCGAATCCGTTGCCTGCCCCTGCATTGCGCTGGTGTACGAGGCCTGCATCACTGCCTCCCTCCCCAGCACGGCCCACGACGTTCCGATGACAATGATCGTCTCCGAGGACGACATCTACCCCGTTGCAGACTGAATCTTTTTTCCTCTACGGCCCACACGTTCTTCCACACGCAGCCCTCTCAGTTATGGCCAGTCGCGAGCGCTCCCGTTCCCGGCCCTCTTCGGACGAATCGACAGACTCTTTCGAACAGCCCAGTGCGTTTGAGGTCGGGGAAACCACCCTGGACCTGGACGACGTGTCCGACGAGGAGCTGGAGGCCCTCTATTTCGACGAGGATTCGGACGAGTCGGGCCTCTTCAACCTCTCCAGCATGGCCGGCCTCACCCTCATTCTGGCCGGAACTCTCTACCTGCTGATCGAGCTCGGCGCCTGGTCCGGACTGGCGTTCTCGGGCGCCATGGTCCTGCCCTGGCTCGTGGGCATTGGGGCCATTCTGCTCGGCTTCGGGCTGCTTACGTGGCAGTCCTCCGATGCGTCCGACGCGTCCACGTTCCGAAAGAAGGCAGTGGACGCTGAGACCGGCAAAACCAAGGTGGTCGAGGAACCGAAAAAGTCCGACCGGAACAGTCTGACCCGTTCCCGGACGGACAAGAAGCTTCTCGGGGTCTGCGGCGGAATCGCGGAATATCTGAACCTCGACTCGACCCTCATCCGCATCGCATTCGTCGTGGGCGTGATTGGGTCCCCCCCCGGTGCGTTCGTGCTGGCCTATTTGGGGCTCGCGTTTGCGATGCCGAAGGAGCCGCCGCTGACCCCGGAGGAGCGGCTCTCGATCATTCGGGACGAGGTGGACGACGCGTAGCTTGGCCTTACGCTTCTACGGGCTCCGGCGCAGTGCCCGCAAGTGCCTCCTGAATGGCGTCCGGATCGAGATAGCGCCGCACCGCGGTGTTGACTTCGTCGAGCGACAGCGAACGGATCTCCTCGGGGAAGCGGTCCAGATACGAGAGGTCGAAGCCGCGTTCCGCATTGGTGAGGATGGACTGAGCGAGGCGTCGAGTCGTCGCGAGGCCGACGGTGTAGGAGCCCGTGATGGTGGTCTTCTTTGCGTCCAGCTCGTCTTCGGTCGCTCCCTCTTCCACGAACCGGCGGATGACGTCCCTCGTCGCGGCGATGCCCTGATCGAGCGCGTCGTGACTCAGGGTGATTTTCGTCTGCCAGGAGCCGGTGTAGCGGGTCGTGACGCCGGAGAGGCTCGATCGGATGCTGTAGGTGAGCCCCATTTCGTCCCGCACCACGGACATGAGCCGGGCCGCGAAATTGCCCCCAAGAATGTAGTTTCCGACGTAGAGGGCCGTGTAGTCGTCGTGGTCCCGGCGAAGCGGAAGGGCGTGCCCCAGCCGCACGTCGACGTTCGATTTGTCGGGCATCGGGACGACGCGGCGCCCGGACTCGGTAGGTGCGGCCTCGGTGTCATAGACCTCGGGGGCGTCGTGGGGGGACCATCCCTGGAACGCCCCGTCGACGACCGACGCCACCGTCTCGTGGTCCAGGTCGCCGACCACGGCCAGGGTCCACTCCGTAGCCCCGAAGTGGGTGTCGTGGTAGTCGCGTATGTCCTCGATAGTAAGGCGCTGCAGGCGCTGCAGGACCGACTCCGGCGAAGGTCTGTGATTGGGATGGCCCTCAGGAAAGAGCTGCTGGGAGAGGGCTGTGGAGGCCCGGGCCGAGGTCTTCTCCATCCGACGCTGTACGTCGGCGGCCACCTGTGCGCAGGCCTTCTCAAATTCCTCCGGGTCGAACGCGGGCGTCCGGAGCATCTCCGCCATCACGTCCATCACCCGTGGCAGATCGTCGGCCAGGGCGCGCCCCGACACCTCCACGAACAGTCCGTCGCTCGACAGGTCGAGCTTCGCGCCGCAGTCTTCGAGCACGCGGGCCAACTCAAACCGATCGCGTTGCTCCGTGCCTTTGTCCAGCAGCGATACCGTGAGCTTTTGCCGCAGGGGATCTCCGGCGGCCGGGTCCGGATTGGCCACGAAGGATCCGCGCCACGAGACGATGTCCTCGACTGAGGTCCGGAGCGTGAGCAGTCGGCCCGGCTCTACCGTACGGTCTCGGATGCGAGGCGCGAGGTTGGGGGAGGGGCTCGACTCTCGATCTGTAGACGTTTCTGACATGTTCGACCTGGATCAATGGAAAGAGGAAATCGGGAGCACTCTATCTGTGACGCGCAGATCCGAGAGGCGTGACTCCTTTCTGCTCCTCGTCGCACGCCGCACGGATCACGGTTCACGCCTCACTCTTCGCTCGGCACGTACCAGCCTACGGTGCTCGTCTCGCTGGTCAGGTACTCTCGCGCCACTCGCTGCACATCATCGACGGTGATGTCGTCGAGGCGATCTAGATACTGGGTGTAGAGCGTCCAGTCGCCGGCGGCGAGGGCTTCGTTGAGCTGCGACGCAACCCGCATGGGTCCGTCGCGGTCGAACGCGATCTGCGCCCGGAGCTGGCTGCGGGCCCGGTCGAGCTCCTCCTCCGTCACGCCGTTCGTCTTGATGTCTTCAATGGTGTCTTCGATGGCCCCCTCAACCGTCTCATGGTCCTGGTCGGGGGCCAGGTACGCAAACACGGAGAAGAGGCCGGGATCCCGGAGCCGGAAGTTGATGCCGAACACGTCGCTCGTGAGCCCCTGATCGGTGCAGCGGCGGTACAGGCGGCTGCCCTTGCCCGAGGCGAGAATACGGGCCAGCACGTCGAGGACGTCGGACTCGGCGTTGAGGGCCGGGGGTGACTTGAATCCCATGAGGACCGCCCCGAGTTGGCCGTCCTGACGGACGCGGACCCGACGCTGTCCGGACTGCTCCGGCTCATCGGTGGTCACCTGCGGGATGTCATGGGCGGCGGCGTCGATGGGCCCGAAGTGGTCGGCCACCTGCGACAGGGCGGCGGCCCGGTCAAACTGCCCCACGATGGAGAGTGTCGCGTTGTTGGGCCAGTAGAAGGTGTCGTAGTATTCTCGAAGGCCCTCCGCCGTGATGTCTTCGATGTCACTCTTCCACCCAATGGTGGGGTGGTGGTAGGGATGGGCCACGAAGGCCGCGCCCCACACCTCGTCGAAGAGTCGTGAGACCGGATCATTCTGCTTGCGGTCCCGCTCGTTGAGAATCACCGTGCGCTCGTCCTCGACGTCCTGCGGGTCGAGGAGTGCCCCGCGCATCCGGTCGGCCTCGATGTCGAGGGCGAGGGGCAGGTGCTCGGTGGGCAGCATCTCGAAGTAGTTGGTGCGGTCGAGCCAGGTCGAGGCGTTCACCTTGGCCCCCACGCGCTGGAGCGTTTCAAAGATCGAGGTGCCCTCCCGTTTGTGGTAGCGCTCGGTGCCCTTGAACATGAGGTGCTCCAACATGTGGGTTGCGCCGGTGTGGCCGGTGCGCTCGTTGCGGCTCCCTACGTGATAGGTCACCATGCTGGTGGCAACGGGCGCTCCCTCCTGCGGGAGCAAGAGGATGCGGAGGTCGTTCGGGGCGAGGCGATAGCACTCAATGCCGTCGGAGGCCTCTTGAAACTCAACGGCGGCGGGGAGGTCGCGGGGCGGAGCAGAAATAGTCTCTGTCATGCGGGAATGGGGAGTCCGAAAAAGAGATTGATGTTCAGTCCAGAAGGGTCGAGGTGTGAAACGTGAGGCGTGAAAAACGTGAGGCGTGAGACGTGAAGCGGGCTGCGTAGAGAGTTACAGGGTGCCCACTTCACGCATCACTCATCACTCTTCACGCGTCACTCACCACTCTCAGTGCGCGTCGAGCCAGTCGTCGCCCACGTCGATGTCAACGACCACGGGCACGTCCTCCAGGGGCAGGGCGTCCTGCATCTCGGTCCGGATCAGTGCCTCCACGTCCGCCACTTCGTCCGGCGGGACGTCAAAGACAAGCTCGTCGTGGACCTGGAGAAGCATCTCCGTCGCCCAGGATTCGTCGGTGAGGCGGTCGTAGATCCGGTTCATCGCAATCTTGATCATGTCCGCCTGGGTGCCCTGAATGGGCATGTTGACGGCTACGCGCTCGGCGGCACTTCGCTGATTGCTGTTCGAGCTGTCGATGTTGGGCAGGTAGCGGCGGCGTCCGAGGAGGGTCTCCGCGTAGCCCTTCTCCCGGGCTTCTTCGACCAGCTCGTTCAGCAGTTTTGAGACGCCGGGATACGATTGGCGGTACTGCTTGATGATGTCTTGCGCCTCGTCGACCGGCATGCGCATGCGCTGCGCGAGGCCCCAGGGCGAGATGCCGTAGGGGATGCCGTAGTTCACCTCCTTCGCCTTGCTGCGCTGATCGGGGGTCACCTCCTCTGGATCCAGGCCGTAGACGCGCGCTGCCGCGTCGGTGTGAATGTCTCCGCCTTCCCGAAAGGTCTCCTGCATGGCCTCATCGCCACTCATGGAGGCGAGGATGCGGAGTTCGATCTGGGCGTAGTCGGCGGCGAGGAGTTTCCACCCCTCGCGCGGAACGAACGCCCGCCGGATCTCCCGACCCAGCTCGGTGCGGATGGGAATGTTCTGGAGGTTGGGATCGCTCGACGAGAGACGGCCCGTGGCAGTTCGGGTCTGGTTGAAGCTGGTGTGGAGACGCCCGGTCTCGGGGTGAACGAGCTCCCCCAGGCTATCGAGGTACGTACTTTTCAGCTTGTAGGTCGACCGCCAGTCCAGAACCAGGCCTGGGATCTCGTGCTCGGTCGAGAGCTCTTCCAGAACACTCTCCTTCGTCGAGCGCTTGCCCGTAGGCGTCCGGGAAACGACCGGCAGGTCGAGCTTATCGAACAGGATCTCGCCGAGCTGCTGCGTGGAATTGATGTTGAACTCTTCCCCGGCAAGCTCAAAGATTTCTTCTTCAATGTCGTTCAGACGCTCCTCCAACCCCGCGGAAATGTCGTCGAGGACCGCCTGATCGAGTCGAATGCCGGTGTGCTCCATGTCTGCGAGCACCTGGACGAGCGGAAACTCGATGTCTCGGGCAATATCGAGAACGTTGCTCTCCTTCAGCTGCGCTTCCAACTCCTCCACCAGGCGAAGAGCAATGTCGGCGTCCTCGCAGGCGTAGGGGGCCGCCTCCTGCACGTCCACCTCGCGCATCGACTCCTTGTCGGTCTCGTCCCCGATGAGCTCGGAGATGGGGACCATCTTGTAGTTCAGCACGGACCGCGCCACGTCCCCGAGGTTGTGGTTCTCCTCGGGAGCCACCAGGTAGTGTGCCACCATGGTGTCGAAGAGCGACCCGCCCACGTCCACGCCGTGCTGCCGGAGCAGGAGGAGGTCGTACTTCAAGTTGTGCCCCACCTTTCGGGTATCGTTCTCCAGCACAGGCCCCAGCACATCCAGCACCTCGTCGGTCGAGGTGCCGTCGGGGAGCGGCGTCGGCACGTAGGTGGCCGCCTGCGGGGTCCAGCTGAAGGAAAAGCCGACGAGGTCAGCGTACATCGGCTCCTTCGAGGTGGCCTCCGTGTCGACGGCGTACCGGGGCTGCCCGTCGAGCCGGTCGGCAAAGTCATGGAGCTCGGCCTCCGTCTCGACCACGTTGTAGTCGACTGCGTCTGGATCGAGCTCTTGAACCTCCTCGTACGGCCCGAAGTCGAATTCGAGGGCCGGGTCTTCTTCCTCCTCGTCATCCTCGGTGTCCCCCTCCAGATCGAGACGGTCGGCGAGCGACTCGAATTCCAGCTCCCGGAAGAGGGCCGTGAGGGCCTCTTCGTCGGGCTCCTGTCGTCGCAACTGGTGCCAGTCGAGGCCGACGTCAAGCTCTGTGCGGATGCGGACGAGGCGCTTGCTGAGGCGGGCCTCCTCGGCGTGTTCTTGCATGCCCTCCCGCGCCCGCTTTCCACTCAATTCGTCGGCCTGCTCGATCAGGGTCTCCACGGAGTGATACTCGCGCAGCAACTTCTGCGCCGTCTTCTCACCGATGCCGTACACCCCCGGTACATTGTCGCTGCTGTCGCCCATGAGCGCCAGCATGTCCACAAACTGGGCGGGGTCGAGGCCGTATTCCTCCCGGAACGTCTCCCCTGTCTTGATCTCGAAGTCTTGGTCCCCTTTGGCCGGCTTGTAGATCGAGACCTTGTCGCTGAGGAGCTGCTTGAAGTCCTTGTCGGGCGACACGATCACGACGTCCGCCCCGTCCGCCTCGGCCTGCGTCGCGAGGGTGCCGATTACGTCGTCGGCCTCCACCCCCGGCACCTCCAGCACCGGAATGTCGAGCCCCTTCACGATCTCCTTGATGTAGGGAATGTTCTCCAGCAACTCGTCCGGCGGCGGGTCCCGATTGGCCTTGTAGTCCTCGTACATCTCCTTCCGGAAGGTGTCCTCCTCCCCCTCGTCGAACACCACCGCGGCGTGCTCGATGGAATGGTCCTCGATCAGCTTCAGAAGCGAGTTCGTGAACCCGTAGGCCGCGGAGGTATTCTGGCCTTTCGAGTTGATGAGGGGGCGACTGATGAAGATGTAGTGCGCCCGATAGGCCAGCGACATCGCGTCGATGAGATACAGCGCATTGTCGTCCGGGGCGGCGTCGGGCGTGGCCATGCTGGGCGATGTACGGTGGCGGGAGAGACGGTGCGTCGGCGCCCACCGCTGGGGACCGGGGGCCGACCAATGCTAAAAACCACTTCGTTTAATGCCCAACAGGAGGACGAGATTCGGGGTCATCCCCGTCAAGACTGTCCGTGTTCTATTGTTGCTGAATTCTTCCAGACCTGGAGTCACCGGGATCCACTAGCGGCCGAAAGCGGTACACCTGCCCGATTCTGGTCGTTCCTTCTTCCCCTCCACTCTCTGTGCGCACATGAGGCTCCTTCTCTTCGACATCGACGGGACGCTCGTTCGGGTGAACGGACGCGGCCGCGAGGCCGTCAACGAGGCCCTCTCCTCGATTACGGACCATCCCGTCTCTCTGGACGGCGTGCCCTTTTCTGGCCGGACGGACCCGGCGATTATCAAAGCAGTGCTGGATCACAATGACCTGCCCACGACCGACACGATGATCGAGGAGGTCCTCACGACGTACGTGGAAACCATGCGAGGAGTCCTCAGTCCGGCGGACGTGGAGGTACTGCCGGGGGTTGCCGACCTGCTGCAAGAGCTTCACGCCCATTCGGACGTGCGGCTCGGCCTCGTTACAGGAAACGTTGAGCCCATTGCCTACGAGAAGCTCGCCGTACATGGCCTGGACGACTACTTTTCCATCGGGGCCTTTGGCAGCGACCACGCGGAGCGAAACCGGTTGCCGAAACTGGCCACCCAACGTGCCACTGACCACATGGGCCGTCCCGTTCGCCCCGCTGAGCATGCCGTGGTTGTCGGCGACACGCCGCACGACATCGAGTGCGCCCGAGCCGCCGGGGCTCACGTCGTGGCCGTCTGCACTGGCCGCTACGGCCGCGATGAACTGTCCCTGCACGACCCCGATCTGCTGCTCGACACCCTTCCGGCCGTA
>NZ_JBDGQQ010000029.1:0-32016 GCF_042218895.1 Salinibacter sp.
GCGAGAAATAAGAAATCCAAAAAAGCCCCACCCGGAAGGGTGGGGTAGTTTACTTCAGTGTAAAAGTAGGTATCGAAATAACCAAAAGCGTACGCCATACAATATATACGGACATCACGTTCATGCCCACAATGCTCAGCGCTGTCCCTATTGCCGCCCCGTACATACCGTAAGCGGGCACGAGGAGCACGTTAAGCACAAAGTTTGAGGCGGCACCCAGCGCGGTAACATTCCGTGCGGTTTTCTCATTGCCAGTCATCACAAGAACGGAGATTACGCTTCCAACGGACACGCCAACAAACTGCCCAATAACCAGGATTACCAGTGCCCCCGCTCCCATACTGAACTCTGCCCCAAAAATCCAGAGGACCCGCTGCGGAAAGACGATGAATGCCACAGCGATAGGAATAGTCAAAAGATTAACGAGCAGCGTCACCTGCTGGAGGAGCCGTTCCAATCCCTCTTTGTCTCCCTGTGCATGCAGCGAGGCAAACTTCGGTGCCGCAACGCTGTTTGCCGCCATCAGAATGAACGTCGTCAACATTGACGTCTTGAAGGCCACCTCGTAGACCCCCACGACACGGGCAGATTCCCATATGCCGAGCAGAATTGTGTCCGTCCACCGAATGACTTTGTTCATGGACGCCACCACGAGCAGCGGAAGGCTGCTCCGGAGCAGCGCCCGATACGTGACGTGAGTGTCCGAATCTCCGCCTGTGCTCCCCCCGACATTCGGGGTGCAGTCGTGCCAGAAGTAGCCGCCGACCGCCGCCACAAAAACGGTCGCTCCCACGTACACCAGGACCGCGCCCTCCACACCGTACGGCCCGGCGACAATCAGGAGCAGCGGAGCGGCCAGCAGCGGCACGCCGAATCCCTGGAGGAGCATCGCGCGCTCCACTTCGTCGATGCCCTTCAGTAACTCGGTGTGCAGGCTGACGAGGGACAGAACCGGAATGCCCCACGCTATAATCCGGAGGGGAGCCGTCAACTCGGGCACTGAAAATACCCTGGACGCAATGATTCCCGCCCCTACGCTGAGGACGACTGCGACGATGACCGATGCAGCCACAGCGATCGTGAGGCCCCGGCGATACGTGGTCTGCACCGCCCGCCACTCCTCTTTTGAGGCCCCCTCGGCCACGAACCGCATCAGCGTGTTGTTAAGCCCCATCCGCCCGACCATGCCGCCGATACTTGCGACCGTCAACGACAAAAAATAGACCCCGGCCCCCTCGGCCCCGAGAAGCCGGGCAATGATCACGTTGACGGCGAAGCTAAGCCCTGCCCCGACGACTCGGAGCAGAAACGCCGCCGATCCTCTGAAAAGAACATCGCGGATGTGGCCGTCGAGCGCATTTACGGACGAACGGATGAAGCCGAGAAACCTTTTAACCACACCGCGAACAGTCGATTACGATGGTAAAGGATGATCATGTCGAAAGAGAACGACCCGAAGGAAATCGTACTTTCTGCTTTTGCTTGCCACCCCAACTACGGATCAGAAAAGGGGATTGGGTGGCTCGCCGTGAAAGCAGCCGCTCGCGAGTATCGGGTGCACGTCATCACTCCGACTGAAAACAAATCCCCGATTCAAGGTACCAATGAGCGTCCCGATCGTGCACATTTCCACTATGTCGATCTTCCCTCCTGGCTTCATCCCCTCCGTGACCGTAGCGCTCAACTTTACTACCTGTGCTGGCAATGGGTTGCCTACCGGAAAGCCAAACAGTTAGTGGAAGAGCGCTCTATCGCACTGATTCACCACGTCACGTACGGCAACTCCTGGACGCCCGTTCTTCACGGATATCTGGATGTCCCTTTTATCTGGAATGCGGGCGGACGAGCAAAGACCCCGCAAGTATTCTTAAACAGTTTGTCGCGTACCGGAGGTAAGCAGGAGCAGTTACGGAATGTCCTCCTTACAGCATCAGCCCCTGTTGTACGATTCACCACTGCATCGCGCGCTGCGCTCATCCACACCTGTTCAAAACGATCGCTGTGGCCAAACGATCTTCCTGTTCGCCGACTTATCTTTGGCGGGCTTCCCGAAGATAAAATCCGCGAGCTAAGTCCTAATCGAACCGAAGAGAAGGGGAGCTCAAGCTCATTTTGTGCAATTAGCATCGGGCGTCTACTCTCCTGGAAGGGATTTGGCCTGGGACTTCGCGCATTTGCCCGACTCCGAGAGCACGTTCCCGAAGCCCAGCATTGGATCGTCGGTGATGGCCCGGAGCAGAATCATCTCAGGCGCCTTGCGACCGAACTGGGGTGTGCTGATGCGACTCGGTTTTGGGGACGCCTTCCCAGAGACAAGACACTCGACCTGCTCAGCGACGCCGATGCCCTAATCCATCCCAGCCTCCACGAGCAGTTCGGGTACGTACTCCTGGAGGCGATGGCGACGGGAACTCCCCCGATCTGTCTAGATCTTGAGGGCTCCCCGGAGGTAGTTGACGGAGGTGGAATCGTTATTCAGGCAAACGATCCTGAGCAGGTGGTTGCAGATTTGATGGATGAGCTTCGCCGCCTGGAATCGAACAGCGGATACTGGGAGGAAGTGTCTCATCGGGCCCGAGAAAGAGCATTTGAGTGGACGCATAAGAGAGTTGGTGATCGACTTCTCAGCTTGTACGACCACGTTCTGGCGAAGACCTTCTGAACTGGACTGGAGGACAGGAGAACTCTTGCGGCTCTCGAAAAATTGCATCCGCTCCGAAAAGATAAAGCGGTCGTTTATCCACCGAAGTTGACCCGGAGCCCCACCCCGAGAAGTTGATTCACAGAATCGACTGGGTCCGGGACACTGCCGTCAAGCCCTCCTCCGTCACTCGCAAAGTCGTCTATAGCATCGTCCGGGAACGTGGCGTTGAAGCGAGACTCCACATACATCGACGCAGCGCGACCAAGCGCAATGCTCAGTCCGAACCCCAGCGAGGGCCCGTAGCCGGTCCCCACGACGGGCTCCCCTCCAAAGGTGACGTTGCCGCCCCCATCAATGTAGGGGCGTACGGTCTGGTCTGGGTCCCGGAACGTGTAGCGGATCAAGAGTTGCGGCGTGAAGCGATCCGAGTCCGACGTATTGTTTGTTCCTCCATATCCGACGATCGGATAGTTTCCGAACTGAAATCCGAGAAGGAGGGCCCACCCTGATGAGAACTGGTATCCTATTTCCCCCTGGAGCACATACGGAATGCCCGAACCCCGCACGAACTCCTGGAAATCAAACGGATGCCCCACGTTTTGGACCGGATAGTCGCCGGTGTAGTCCGAGATCCCGCCGCCGAACTTCAAAAAGACGCCGCTCCTCGTCGGTTCGGGGGGGGGCTGAGCGGAGGTGGGGGCCGTCGTATCGGGGGCCGTTTCCCCGGTCGTATCGACCCCGGCCTCCGTCGTCGTTTCGGGAGAGACCTCTCGGCGCACCATCGACACAAACAGATTGTAGGACGGGGGGTCGTTGACCGGATCGGCCGTGTACGTTGGGTCGATCTGGAGGATGTTTTCCACGGCGGACCGGGCCTGCAAGAGGGCCCCCTGGCGCAGCGACGCAAGCGTGATGACCCGCCACGCCCGGATGGCCGTCTCGTCGTCGACCGCCTCTTGGTCGGTGCACTGGGACGCTAGGGCCACGGCCTCCTGATAACTGCGGTTGCGGTATGCCTGCTCGGCGGCCGCAAGCGTGTCGGCACACGGGTCTGTCGCCTCCTGGGCCTGTGCGGGCTGGGAGCCGCCCACCGCCAGCCCCCCAAGGGACATGAGGACGAGCACGAGGGGCAATCCCGCCGAGAAGCGGGCGAGGGACGGCCCCCGTACGGACGCAAGCAGGAAAAGAGGCATCTGCGGAGAAGAGTTTGGCATATCGCGGCGCACGCCACCGGGGCGTCCACGCCCGGAGAAGGCGAACCATGCACCTCACTGGACGAGAGAGCCCATCCCGTCGAAGTGAGCAGGACCTTCCCCTGCCTACAGTCGGGCCGCCACAGGAACAGGGCCCCCTGTGCTCCGACGACCACCGGGTCGAATGGTAACCTATAGCCTGGTCCGATTCAACTCTCGCGACGTCTCAACGGTCGCGACCCAATGATGGCGGTCTCTGCGCGCTGTCCTGCGGGACAAGTGTTAAGGCTTCCGGCCCCCCGACCACTCTGCGGCGTCCCGGCCCCCTGACGGGCCTCGCAGGCGGAAGCGCATGCACCCACACCGCCGGAAAAGGACCTCCTGTTGCTCCCCCCGTCCCTCCAAACTCGATTCAGATCTCGGGGTCTGAGAGGGGCAGCTTGAGGGCTGAAGCGACGGTTTTCGTCGACAGAGTTGTTCGGCCCCGCATGCCGTTCGTGTCGGACAGGCCGGACTCCACGAGCTAGCCCCACGGAGTGTCGCCAACTACGGCCGGGGTCGTTCAGTCGGCCTGAAATACGGAAGCGGACGCGCTCGGCGTTCGTATCCCCGCCGGACTCGTCGACGTTTCCCAGACCCGCTCCTCGTACTTGTCGGTGACGCGCTCCCAGTTGTACCACGTGCGCACCCGCTCGACGGCCCGCCAGCGGTAGTGCTGAACCGCCTCGTCGGACAGCCGCTCGGCGCGACGAATCGTCCGAACGACGCTCTCGACGCTCTTCCCGAAAAACAGCCCGGCCTCGCCCAGCACCTCCCGGTTGAACGGCGTGTTCAGGGAGAGAATGAGGGTGCCGAGCCCCATCGCTTC
This sequence comes from Salinibacter sp., assembly GCF_042218895.1. Taxonomy (NCBI): domain Bacteria; kingdom Pseudomonadati; phylum Rhodothermota; class Rhodothermia; order Rhodothermales; family Salinibacteraceae; genus Salinibacter; species Salinibacter sp. Next base: position 4,706 of record NZ_JBDGQQ010000029.1, read on the forward strand.
AACGAGGGCCGGGTTCGTCCCGCCCACCTCGTGGCCGTGGAGGTGGGCGAAGGCCCCGAGCCGGAAGGCGCGGAGCAGCGGCTGATCGTAAATCGTGCCCACGAAGAGGACCCGATGGGACGCCCCGGCGGCCTCGACGAGCCGGCGGAGCGTCCGATAAAACGCCTCGTTTTCGTCCCGGTTGGCGATGATCAGGAGGCTCCGTCGAACCCGATCGTCGAGGATCCCCCGGATCATGAGCTCCAGATTGTTTTCCGGGACGAGTCGCCCCACCTGAATGAAGTAGTCGCCCGGGCTGAGCCCGTGCTGGGCAAGGTACTCGTTTCGCCGCTCGATCACGGCCGACGAGAGATCGTCCCGTCGCACGACCGGGGCCCCGTACTCGATTACGTCCGTCTGCGCGGAATCGAGGCCCCCACTCTGTAAATGATGGGCCTCGATCGCCTCCGAGTCGCAAATGACCCGGTCCACGTGACGGGGCACAAACCACTCCGAAACGCGGAGGTAGGCCTGAGCCCACACGGACCAGCGCGAGCGTTTCCACTCAATTCCGTCGGGGTTGAGCCAGACCCTAACTCCCTTGGCCCGGAGGGCTTTCAGGACCGGCCACCCGAAGCCCCCCACCCCGTAACCGAGCAGGTACACCACGTCTCCCGGCTCGGCGAGGTGCCAGCAGCGCCCGAGCGCTTTCACGTCCGCGACGATGGTGCGCAGGTTATTGTCGGGGGCCGTTACGTGGAGAAGATTGACCCCCCGATACGTGGAAGGGCCCTGAGGTTGGCCGAGTGGATGCTCACAGGTAACGTATACCGGACGTCCCCGAGCGGCGAGACGCGTGGCAATCGCTTCGGCGAAGGTCTCGAACCCCCCATAGTTCGCTGGGATCCCCCGGCTCCCGACGATGAATAGTGTGGTCATCAGATGCGCGCGCTGGTGAGTTGAGCAGTGTCAGGACCCGAGAGCGGTATCGAGGGCCATCCGTGTGCTCCGCTTTGCCGAGAGGAGTCTCCCCTGTCCTCGACGTACGTCTGATCCCGTACAGGATTCGCCGGTGGGGGCTACGTGCGCCCAAGCTCCTCACGAACGCCCTGAACGATTTCCTCGGCGGTCAGGGAGCCGCGGATCTCCTCGAGCTTCTCCCGGCCGCTCTCCTGTGCTTCCGCGGAGGCCAGGACAGACCGGAAATACACAGCTGCGGCCCCGGCGGCGCCTCCGAGCAACACGCTCAGGACAATGATGAGGCTGCGGTTTGGAGCGCTCGGCTCAGGCGGGGGGGTCGGCTGTTCCGCCACCGTAATGACGGGCTGCTGCCGCTGCAGCCGTAGCCGCGTCTGGGTCAGCTTCTTCTGAAGCTGGCCGTATAGTTGCTCCTTGAAGCGAACCTGTCTCTGGAGGCGATCCCGCCGAAACGAGAGCGTCGGCGCCCCACCCCCCGCAATCACGCTCCGGTTGCGCTCCAGAAATTGCGCGAGGCTGTCCTCGGCCCGCTCGAGCTCGCGGCCCGCCTCGGCAAGACGCTGGCGCACAAACTTGAGGTGCTCCATAGTATTCTGCGTCCGGATCTCCCGGACCCGCCTGCGCAGGTGTTCGATAAAGCTCGCGTTCAACCGGGCTGCCAGGGTGGGGTCCGCCGCCGTCGTGGACACAACCATGAGGCCACTCTCCCCCCCCAGAGCGCCCGTGCCCTGCGTGGAGGCAGAAACCTTCTTTTCGAGTGCGTCGAGGGCCCGCTGCTCCTCCTCTGAGGGGGCGAGCAGAGGGCTCCTGGCACCCGAGGCGCCGAGGCGCCGGTCTGCGTCCCGGAATAAGCGCCCGAGCCCCTCCATGAGCGTCCAGGGCAACCGTACCGTGTAGTCGATGAGGAGCTCAACCGCTCCGGGAGATTGATTGACGTGCTTCACGAACGTCGTGCGCCGTCCGGTCTCGGGGAAGTAAAATGTGTCCCGCGCCACAGCCAGGCGCACTTCGCGGCTCGTCAAGAGGTTTGGGTAGGCACTGGGAGCAAGCCCCGTGCGTCCTGCGTTGCCCGGGTCGATGTTGAGACCCGGAATTGAAGGGAGGGTGCTGGGAATCCCTTCCGGTTCACTCTGGGCCTCCCGGACCACCGTCGATGTGGCCGTATATCTGGACGGGGCCGCGAGGGCGTACGCAGTTCCCAGAAGGACAACCCCTCCCGCAACGAGAACGAAGAGCCCCCGCTCACGAACGAGCGCGACTAGCGCATCCAGGGGCGAGAATTCGCTCCCCGGCAGAGAGAGGCGCTCGTAGTGGCCGTCGCCCGTCGGTTCCGGAGGGGAAGAATCGTCCATGTCCGGAGACAGAGTCACTGTAGGAACACTGCACGCGGTCTTCGTCAGTCAAACGCCCGCGTGGCCAGCACGATGATGGTGAGAGCGCTGGAGAGGATCCCCGTCACGTCGGTAATCACCTGTCCGATGTCAACGCCCTCCCGATCCGGTGGGGGAGGGGATTTTCGAGTGACCCGGATCACTGCTCCGTCGGTCACCGTCGGGGAGCTTGAGAAAAGTCCCCGGTCTACCTTGAAGGTCGCCCCGGTCGCCTGCGTCAGGTAGACGGCTTTGGTACTGTCACGGACCCCCCCAGCCCGCCTGAGGTAGTATTCGACATCGCGGCCGTCCTGGTGTTTGATGATGCCCTCGCGAGCAACGTTTCCGCGCACGGAGACGCTGTTCGGGTCCGTCGGAATGACAATCTCATCCCCATCCTGGAGACTCAAGTCATCCTGGCCCTGAATGACCTTTGCGATATCGATCACAAACCGCTTCCCATTGCGCAGGAGCCGCCCGCCCCCCGGATATCCGCTCGGCGGAACGCCGCCGGCCCGCTCCAACACGCTGGAAAGCGTCTCCCCGTCCCTCTTGAGGGCGTAGTCGCCAGGAAACCGCACCTCGCCCCGGACGGTCACGAAGCGCCGCTCGCTGTAGGCCGGGTTCGTGCGCACCAGGACGCGGTCCCGGTGCTGGAGCTGGAAGTCCGCGGCCGCCCCAAGGACCCGGGTGGTGTCGCTAGTCCCGAAGCGAACGGCGCTGGGGCTGCGGGCCGAGTCGGCCATCGGGACCCGAAGAGTGCGCATCCCCTCCCCGCCCGACCTTGGGCGAGCCACTTCCACGTATTTCAGGTAAGCATCTTCCCTGAACCCATTGGCCCGCAGGATCAGGTCCTTGAGCGCGAGGTTCTCCTGAAACTGATACTCGCCGGGCTTTTTGACCGCGCCCCTGATCTCGACGAATTCGCTGGTGTTCACTTCTGCCCGGAGCGGATAAATGCGGATCTCGTCCCCGGGGCGGAGCTCCCGGTCGGCGAAGCCGTTCCCGCTCAGGGCGCGGGCGAGGTTGAATGGGATCACCCGTTCGGAGCGGCCGTCGGCCGACTCACGGTAGAGGTCCGCCCGCGAGCGAAGCACGTTTTTCAGGTATGTGCTGTCGGCCAGCCCGCCGCCCTTCAGGAGCAGATCGGCAACGGTCATCCCCGTGCGGTACGGGTACGTCCCAGGATTGCGCACCTGTCCAGTGATCCGGACCGTGCGCCGGCCCTCAAGGTTCTGGACCGACGAGATATGAAGGCTATCGCCCGCCACGAGCGGCACGTTGGCCCGCGGGATCCCCGCCATTGCGCTGTCGACGTTGATCGTGCGCACCGCCTGCCCGAGGTCCTCGTTGATGCGGACGAGGGTGGCCTGGGCCCGGTACGCGTCGTCGGTAAGCCCGTTGGCCGCGTGGATCAGGTCGCGCACGGTGCGGAGGCTGTCCCCGATTGCGTACTCGCCGGGCTGGAACACCGCCCCGCTGACTTGGGCCGACGCGACGTTGCTGATGCTCGCAGGATCGCTTTCCTCCGGAATCGACCGGACGTGGACCCGGTCGGCGTCGGCCAGCGAAACGGTCTCGCTCCCGTCCATCACGGCGCCGAGATCGAAGGTGAGCGTCTTTCGGGGCACGGAGGCGTTCTGCGCGCTATCCCGCTCGCTGGGGGGAACAAGACGGTCTACACGGATGCTCTCGGTGTAGGCCTCCGGCCGCAACCCCCCCGCGTACTCGATCAAATCACGGACGGTTTCCCCCTCCTTCAGTTCGTAGTAGGCGGGCCGCTCGACGGCCCCGGTAATCGCGACCGTTTTTCCGCGGACGGGGACCCGGAGGTAATCGCCGTCCTGGAGCGCAACGGGATCGGGGCTTGCCCCGTCTGTCAGATAGTCGTAGAGGTCGACGGTGTCAGTGACCTCGCCGTCCCGGATCACCCGAATTCGGCGCAGGCTTCCCCGCCGCAGGGGGCCTCCAACGCTATAGAGCGCGTTGAACGCATTTGACATGGCACTAACTGTGTACCCGCCGGGCTGGGGCACCGCCCCAAGCACGTAGATTCGAATCGGCTGGATGCGCGTGACTGAGAGGTCCATGAAGACGGTCTGTGGCTCGGCCGTGAGCCCGGAATGCTTCTTCGAGAGCCACTTTTTCATCTCCTTGCGCAGCGTGCTGAGCCGCTTGCCCGCGGCGGTAAACTGGCCGTGGTTGGGCACGTAGACGCGGCCTTGGCGGTCGACCGTCAGGGTGTACTGAAACTCCGGCGCGCCCCACACGGCGAGCCGAAGTTCGTCGCCGGGGCCGACGATGTAGCGGTCGTCAACCGGACCGGTGGGGCTCGGCTGGAAGGCGTCGGGGACGCTTTCGAACGTCTCGTACCCGAAGTACCGCAGTGTGTCGCGCCGAGCCGTATCGCGCCGGGCCGTATCCGGTCGGGCCCGGTCGGAGCGGACAACCAGATATCGGCTCGTCGGCAGCACGGTCGTTCCGACCGGCGTCGATACGCGTACCCGAAGCAGGTACGCCTTCGGCTCCAGATCGGCGGGCAGTGAGAGCCGGCCCGACCACGTCTGTTCCGCCTCAGCCCGGCGTGTCTGGCGCATGCCTGTGGCCTGCAGGGTGTCTCGCCCGCGGCCCTCGCCCCGGACGACAAATGGATCGACGCCGGTGACCGTCGTATCGCTCGTGAGCGGCACCTCCACGGCAGCACCCCGCGGAAGCTCAAACAACGGAATGGTGTCCGGTCGGAGGGCTACTGGCCCGGCAAGGGCGGGGCCTGCGGTCGGCTGGCCCACAGCAGGCTGGGCGTCGGCCCCGCGGCCCCGAACCGCTCGGAGAAGGGCCTGGATCCGGGCCTCCGGAACGCCACGTCGACGGGCCTGCTGGACGGCGCGCTCGGGATTGGACAGGTCGATGCCAAGCTGCCGGGCGCGGCGCCGGGCCTCCGCGGGGGACAGGCCCTGCTCCTGCACCTCCGGGCGCCCGGACTCGGGGGGCTGCTGCTGGGCCGGAGCGGACTGCCATCCCCCTACTCCGAGAAGAAGCACAATCGCAGCAATAGTGCAAAGACGACGGCTCCCGGCGCATGGACACGTCAGAACAGTCATCGAGCGGCGACAGACTGGACTCGTTTATTCAGCTGTACGGGCACGCCCTCAAGGTACGAGGTTCGGAGACGAGTGTCCACCCCGCACGATCATCGGCAGGGCGGTCGTGCCCGTGCGCCCTCGACGGCGCCGATCACTCCGTCGCCGGTCCTGAACTTCGGCGAGGGGCCGGTCTGGCGCGGGGGGAGAGCCACGTCAGGCCGCCGACAAGCGAGAAGAGGTGCCGGGCAGGAACGCAGACGGGCACTCGGCGGAGAACTCAGGACCAGCCGACCGCAGGACCCGCTCGGATCTGCGCGGGTGATGGCGGCTGCGACTATTCCTCCTGCATGTTGAAGACGACCGAGAGCGTGTCGCCAGGGGGGACCCTGATGGTCCGCGTCTTGCGGCCCAGCGAGGGATGGCGGGCGGAAACATTGTGGGTCCCCCCCGGAAGTTTGGCTTCGTACCAGACGTCCACGTTTCGGGCGCGGCGCTGCTGGTCGACGTAGATGGACCCCCAGGGCCGAACGAGAACTCGGAGGTATCCGGTGCGCGCGTCAAGCGACACGTTCACGATCGTTTCCTCGCCCGCCTGCACGTCGACCTGTCTCGTCAGCGCCTCGTATCCGGAGCGGGCGAAGGTTACCTCGTGGGTACCGGCGGGCACACTGTCGAGCCTCAGCGGCGTCCGGCCCACCGGTTCCGCGTTCAGCTCGACCGCTGTACTGTCCGGATCTGCCCGCAGCCGCAACGCTCCTATCGGTCTCGCCACGGCCGACGAATCGGCGTCGTCCTCTCCAGAGGAACCGGCGGCATCGGTCTGCTGGTTCTGGCGATTCCGGGACGCCACTCCGGGGGCGCTCTGCTCCGCTGCCTGTTCCTGTTGCGCGCTCGGGGACGTGCGGCTCTCCGGTGGCTCGTCGGAGGACGAGCGCCTCGTGCGGGTCGCCCTTGCCGATCGAGTCTGCGTCTCGCGGGGGGCTCCATCCTCCACACCCGCCCGGGTCAGTTGGGGCCAGTACACAGCGGACTCGTCGCTGCGGAGCGCCAGCACAGTATCCTGGCTCGAGTAGTTCTCCTTCGCGACGGCGACGGCGTACACGCCCGACTGGAGACGGTGCCCGTCGATGGGCGTCGTGCCGACGGTGTCGTCCTCGATGATCACCAGCGCGCCCGTCGGCTCGGAGTAGACCGACAGGGCTGCGCGGCGGGGGCCGGACCCGCCTCCGCTCTGCTCCGCCACGGGGGTGGACGCATTCTGGCCCTCTCCTCCGTACACCGACGCCCTGAAGCCCCGCTTAGGCGTAAAATAGAGCAGGGCGCCGAACCCGATGATGACCAGTACCGCGACGATCGAGAAGCTGTAGCGGCGAAGCCACGCCAAGAACCCCCTCCTGCGTCTCGCGTGAGGAGGCTTGTACGCCGACCATCTCGATGGATCGGTGCTGGAGGGATCTCCAGAATCGGTCCCCTCCGGTCCCGGTCCGGTGTGTTGGGAATCGTCCACGGCGTCTATGCAGGCACGGAAGGCCCCGTTGAGCCTCGGGAAAAGCGCGAGTCAGGTGATCACCGATCCTAATACCTCAGGCCCCCGAGTGTTCGCCTCCACGTGTCTCTGGAAGCGACCGTTCCGGGGCCGTGAGGGAGGATTAGGGCTCCTACGTGCCCTGGGCAACGTGGGAGAGTGTCCGGAAGGCCTCATTCTCTCCTCTTGCGGGTACCGCCTTACGACTCGGTGGGTGCCGGGCTCGTCCGGGCAGGATTGGCCGGTCGTCCTACTCCCCGTCGATCCGGCCGGCCCGGCGGGCCATGAACCCGATGCGGTCGTCGTATCCGTGCGTGGACATGAGGACTGGGAAGAAGGGGGCAGGGGCGCGCCGAACGGTGCCTTCCTTCCTGGCGAAGACCTCGCCTTCCTCCACCCGTCGGAAGTTCTGGGCAACGAAGGCGAATCCGCGTCCGGGAGCGTCGTCGAACACCTCGTAGACCTCGGGCGTGGAGCGGGCGTACGGGCGGTCGATGAGGCCTTGGGCGGCCAGGAAATGGAGCAGAATGCGATGGGCCACCGAGGCTGCGTCCTCGTCGTCGTGGTACCCACACTCGACGGCGACGCCCGTCACGTGCTCCGTCACGCCTCCGCCAAGATGGGACATGTCGACCACTCGGTCGAGCCCTGTCGACCGGGCAAGGCGACGGGAGGCCGCGTCCTCCCCTGTTACGATCGCGTAGGGACAGCCCCGCGACTCGGTGGAGTGAAAATCGATCACTGTCGTGCCTACCAGCTCTCGATGCAGGCGGGCGGCGAGGCGCACCTCGTGTTTCTCGCTCGTCTCATCGCCCGGCATGGCCCGGTTGAGGTCTGCGTCGCAGAACCGATAGCCGAGCTTGAATGCGCGTTCGTTGGCGAGTACGAACTTAACGGGGGCTTGCGGCGTGACGTCGCTTGCTTTGAGGCGATTGAAAGCATGCCAGCCGCAGGTCTCGTCGCCGTGGACGCAGGCCACGACGGTGTATTCCGGATGGCCGTTGCCGAGGGTTTCGACGTGCATTCGTCTGGAAAAGAGGTTCGTGGGACGAGACGAAGAGACGGGACGGCCTGGTCCGGTCAGGACAGGCGTCATCCAGTAGGTATACGCTTGTACCTGCAGCCCCTGCTCGTCTTCCCTGTGGCTGTGGAAATGTCGTCAATCCGCTGTGTCGTCGATTGGGGCAAGAGGCTCCCCGACTTCAAGAGCCGTCGCCCGGAAGGCGTGGATGCAAAACCCTCCACGCAGCATCTGTCGTTCCGCACTCCCTACTTTCGCATCGGGGTCACGGGCGGGGAGCGACTGGTCTCTGGGAGCGGCCTGCAGGGCGCATCGGACCCCGATCCTGGCGGACCATGCGGCGGGCTGTCGCTTCGGAGGCTTCTGACGCAGGGGCTTGACTACTCGTCCAACGGGGCGGCCGCGGGAGAGGCCGAAACGGGGGCCGTTTCTTCCTCCGCGGGCACCGCGTCGTTCTCGCGGACGGCCCGCTCCACCTGCCGGTGAAACCGCGCCACCAGCAGCACGGCCGCCGCCGCGAGGCCCACGACGAGGCCCCACCACAGCGCCTCGGGCCCGCCGCCCCCGCGCACGCCCCACAGGTAGCCGGTCCCGAGCCCGATGCCCCAGTACGTGACCATCGCGATGCCCATCGGCACGCGGGTGTCTTTGAGGCCCTGGAGGGCGCCGTGGGCCGCCACCTGCAGGCCATCGAACAGCTGGAAGACCGCCGCGACGCCGAGCAGCTGCACCGCCAACGCTATTACTTCCGCGTTGCCGGGGTCGGACAGGTCCAGGTAGAGCCCCACGAGGGGCCGGGGCAGCGTCCAGAAGAGGACGGCGGTGCCCACCATGAAGAGCGTGGCGAGCCCCATCGCCACGCCGCCGGCGCGTCGTGCCCCCGCCTCGTCGCGCGCCCCTGCCGTCTGCCCCACCCGCACCGTGCCTGCCATCCCAATGCCGAGGGGCACCATGAACGCGAAGGCCGCGCACTGCAGCGCCACCTGATGGGCCGCCAGCGCCGTCGTGCCCAGCGTGCCCATCATGACGGTCGTCACCATGAAGAGGCTCGACTCCACGCCGCGGGAGGCCCCCATCGGCGCCCCAATGTGGAGCAACTCTCGCAGGTACGTACGGTCGGGCCTCCGGACGCGGGTGAACACGTCATGCCTGGCGAACGGCGCCGTCCGGTGCACGAGCAGGGCCAGGAGGCCACACATGGCCGAAAAGACGAGCGTGCTAGCCCAGCCGGTGCCCGCTAGGCCGAGGGCTGGCAGGCCCCAGCGGCCGAACATCAGCAGTTCATTGGCGCCGACGTTCAGCACCACGCCGACGAAGGCGATGAGGGTGACGGGCAGCGGGCGCGAGAGCCCTTCGACAAAGCTACGGAGCGCGGCGAACCCTAAGAACGGAAGAATGCCCCACCGGACGGCACCGAGGTACCGCGTCGCCCCGTCGATGGCGGCGGGCCGCTGTCCCGTCCACCGCAGCACCGGCTCGACGTTACTCAGGATCAGGAGGATGACGAGGCCCAGCCCACCGGCCAGCCAGAGCCCCTGCCGCACGCTGCGCCCCACCGCCGCCGGGTCCTCCGCCCCCACCGCCTGCGACACCATCGGTCCCACGCTCCGCACCACGCCCATGCCCATGGTGGCGAAGAAGAAAAAGACGGTGTGTCCCAGTGCCACGCCCGCCAGGGCCTCCGGCCCCAGCCGCCCCACCATCACCGTGTCCACGAAGCCCATGGAGATGTGCGCCAGTTGCGCCGCCACGACGGGTCCGGCCAGGCGGAGGGTCGCGCGCAATTCGGTACGGAGGGCGTCAGGGAGGATAGACAAGGCGAGGAGAAGAGAGCACAAGTGAGCAAGACGGGAAGACGAACGCGGCACCCCGCCTCCCGTTCGTCGTCGTTTCCCATGCAATCTCCTCGTTTCGCAAAAATTCCTCGTCCGTTAGACCCCGCGGCTCCCCCGAACTGAGCGGACACGTACCCGGTCGTTTTCCTTGCAACACCCCTGGCACAAATCTGAGACAGACGTGAGACACCGTCCGAGAACGTCGCTCCGGAGGACGACGCCTCACACTCGGCCCCACTCCCGGCTCTCGCGCCAGTGTCGGGGGGATATTGTGGGCATCCTGTAAATCGATGGCGTTCCGCGGAGCCCGGAACGCGAATTGTCTATCCATGAGCTGTGACTTGACGGGGGCGTCCACCAGCGGGGGCGAGGGGAAGGGGAGCTTCTCAACTGTCTCCTCACCACACAATCGGCGACCTCGCTCGCCAAGGCCACCTCCGACGCTTGGGTACTCTCAGGGTCGAACGGAACGCTGCAGATTACCGACATTCGGCTGATCGTCGACAAGGTAAAGTTGAAGCAAAACACGGACAGCACGGGGACGAACGGCCCGGAAATCGAGATTGAGCGGGAAGTTGAAGTCGAGCAGCCTCGCTTCCTGGACCTTCCTCTCCGGGAGTCCAAGGTCTCCCCCGTCGCGGCCGGGGACGTCCCTGCGGGCACCTACAACGAATTTGAGTTTGAGGTCGATGATCTCGACGATGACGGCGACGGAGAAGGGGACGACGACGCTGACCCCTCCCATCGAGGTGAACAGCGAGGGCGTCTCTCGGGAGCTCATCGTGCGGCTCGATCCGGCGCGGTGGTTTGAGCGCAGCAACGGCACCATCAAGGATCTCTCCCAGTTCGACTACGGAGAGACCGGAACGGTCAAGGAGCTTGAGGCCGGGTTCGAGGAGGGCGTCGCCGAGATTGAGTACGACGACTAAAGACGCCGGCCCCGCGCGGTCTCCATTTCGACGATCCTCCCTGCCCGGGCAGAGCCCCGCTCAGTCCGGGCGGAGGTGTTTTAGGAGCCGGCGTGCCGCTTCGTCGACTGTCTCTGAGGAGAGGGCCATGTTCACCAGCACCACCACGCCGCGCCCGGTGGCCCGATTGAGGCCAGCGAAACTCCGAAAGCCGCCGGTGCCGCCATTGTGCCACACAATCCGGTGGCCGTCGCGGGTCGTCTGGTGCCAGGCAAGGCCGACGCGAGAGTGATGCGATCCGGCCTGAGCCCGAGGGGTGAGTGCCCGCTGCATCGCCCGCTCCAGGGTGGAAGCCGTGTCGGGGGCTGCGCGGAGGGCTCGTCGGTGGGCCCGGAGGTAGGCAAGCATGTCGGCCGCCGTGGAGCGAAGCGCCCCGGCCCCGGCGAGCGCATCGAAGTGCCAGGGCGGCGCCGGCGCTCCGAGCCGAGTATATCCCTGGGCGACACGCTCCTCCTGATTTGCCGTCAGGCGGATCCGGGTGTCGGACAGCCCGAGCGGCTTGGCGATGCGCTGGCGGACGAGCGCGGCGTAGGTGGTGTCGGCCTGGCGGGCGAGCAGATGGCCGAGCAGTCCCATCCCGAGGTTTGAGTACTCGTATTTCGCGCCTGGTGCCCGCGGCAGGGTGTGGCCGTCGAGGAACGCGTAGAGTGCACTGTCGCCGTACGCGGCGTACGGGTCCCATGGGGAGGCGTTGACGTTCAGATTTGGAGGGAGGCGTGGCAGCCCTGCGCGGTGCGTCGCTAGATGGACGAGTGTGAGGGTCGAATCGGTCCCCGTCGCCCGGACCGAGTCGGCGAGGGACCATCTCACCGAGTCGGGAAGAAGGGCCCGAACCGGCGTTGTTGGCCGGAGACGTCCCCGCTCGATGCGCTCGGCCAGGAGCAGACCGGTGAACGTCTTTGTGACGGAGCCGATCTCGAACAGAGTGCGGGCCGTTGGGGGCGTGCCGGTCGAGTCGACGGCGCCGTAAGCGCGGACGGATGTCCCGTCGTCGTGGAGCAGGCCAATTACCGCGCCGCCCGGTCCATCCGCAAGTGCCCGGCCTACCGAATCGACGACGCTGGGCGCAGGCTGACCAACAGCGGGCCCGGTGCACAGCAGCGCCGCCAGGCCGATGCCTGCGACGAGGCGGATCAGTGCTCGGAGGGGACGTTCTGTCATTGGATAATGAGGTTTGGAGATGTGCAGACGTAGCTTCGCGGTTGCCTCATCGATCCTGGATCCAGGCAATGAGGTCGTCGATCGGGCCGGGTGAGCGGAAGCGATGCCCTACGCCGTCGTACGTCCGGAGGGTTGTGTTGTCGGCGGCAGCGAGGCGGCGCCAGGCGTCGATGGTCCGCCGCAGAGTTTCGCCCGGATACTTCGGGTCGGCGCGGCCCTGCTGGGCAAAGAGGGGCGGCTCCAGCGCCGCCGCGACGCTGTCGATGTTCTGGCTGTGGCGGATCCACTGGCGCCAAAAGGTCGTCCCCGCCCCACAGATGAGCCCGTCCGAAACGGACAGGTCCGCCCGGAGCGAGTCGAACTGTGCACGGGCCCGATCGGCCGTGCAGGTTCCGCTCCCCCCGCGGGCTTCCAACTGGGCCACAAGGAGGGAGTCGATGGCGAGGGCTGGTCCGGCGAGCGACGCGACGCCCATCACGCCCTCGAGACGAGTCGCGGCAGCGGGAGCCACGTTGCCGCCCTGACTGTGTCCCACGAGCACGAGGCGGTCCGCGTCGACCCCGGACTGGCTCCGAAGACGCTCCCCGGCAGCCACGGCGTCCCGCACGAAGTCGAGGACGGTAATTGCCCGGGGATCGCCCCGCCGGACTGCGGGCTGGGTGGTGCGCTTGTCGTAGCGGAGCACGGCAATGCCCTGGCGGGCCATCCGCGTCGCCCACTCCTTGTAGACTGGGGGAGTCCCCGGCCCGTCCTGGCCGATGGGCCCGGAGCCGTGCACAATCACAACGCCCGGCACCAACGCACTCGTGTCGGGCACGAAGAGGGTGCCCGGCAACTCAAGGGTGTCGCTCTCCACAGTCACGGACGCGGACGTGAACGGCGGTGAGTTTTCATCGGAATCCCCCTCGGACGATCCGCTGGTATCGCACCCCACCAGGAGGACGGCGGCCATCATCCCCCACAGGAGAGACACGGGGACGGCATGGATCCGAGGTCTGCAGGGTTGAGGATGCATGAAGACGAAAAACGATCAGCGGATGACTCTCGTGAAGGGTGACGCACTCTCTCGGTGGGTCCGCTCGTCGCCCCGTCAGTCCCCACCGGACGGAGTTGGGTCTCGCGCTGCCTCCAGCGCGTGTTTCAGGGCCTCGGGCTCGTCGGTCCCAATGCGGAGTTGCTCCTCGCCCCGGACCGTCACCTCCACGGCTTGCAGGCCGGACACGTTGTAGAGCCAGCCGTGGTGCGTGTAGCGGATGCCCCACCCGTAGAGTGGGGAATTCCGGACGACCTCGACACTGCCGATGTCGTCAAGGGCGAAGCGCCGCTCCCAGAAGCCCGGCCCGAAATAGAACACCAGTTCCCGATCAGTCACTTTGACCGTCAGACTGGAAAAGAGGACGGCAAGGATTCCGAACGCACTTAGCATCGCGTAGCCGAAGGCCCCGAGTCCTCCCTCGGCCTTAAAGGCGTAGTAGATGAGGGGAAGGGCGACAAGCGTGAGGCCTCCCGTCACGTATCCAACCTGTGTGTGCCTGTATCGCATTGCGTCGGCGAAGTCTGTTCAGGCAGATGAAACCGGCTTTCGAATCGATGCCCGATCCTCAACTACTGGTCCGCCGGTTCGACACGGTGCTCGGCCTCGCACCGTCCGTTTTGACCTTTCTCAAAGTTACGGTCTCGACGACGTTTCTGTTACCGCACACTCCCCTGCCCCTCGACGACGCTCCGCACGTCTCATCCTGTGGGGGCTCTCTCCGCAGCCGAGTGTTCCGCCAGTCGCCTCGGAAGGGGGACCGTCGCTGGGCCCCGACTGGTTGAGGGGCCCCAGAAATGAGGCTGCTGCACTCGTGGGAGGACGGAGCGCTTGACGGGCGAGGTCACGAGAACCATAGCCTGATCCACAGACTGGTTTCCTCTCGCACCGTCGAGGGCACAGTGGACGAGGGCCCGGAACAGACGTGCTCCGGCTCCGGTGCTGTAAAGTGTCTTTCTGCCCCTTGCACAGCTGCCCTCCCCCATGCTTCGTCGGAGCTTCCGCCTCGTTGCTGTTCTCCTGCTCGTTGGGCTCGGGGCGCCCCACGCACTGCATGGTCAGGCGGTCTCCGGCCCGGCCGCTATCGACACCGCCCTCTACCGCGATCTCGATTTCCGGATGGTTGGTCCCACCCGTGGGGGTCGCGTGACAGCTGTTGAGGGCCACCCGGCCCATCCGCACACCTTCTACATGGGCGCCGCCGGCGGGGGCGGCGTGTGGAAGACGACCGACCACGGACAAACCTGGACGAACCTCACGGACGGCGAGGGCTTCCGAAGCACGTCGATCGGGGCCATCGAGGTGCCGGCGTCCGATACCAGCATTGTCTACGTAGGGGGCGGCACGGATGGCATCCGCGCCAACGTGACGACGGGCCGCGGCTTCTACAAGTCCACCGACGCCGGAAAGACCTGGCAGTTCATGGGGCTGGAGGACGCCGGCCAGATCGGGGGCATCGAGGTACACCCTCAGAATCCAGACCGCGTGTATGTTGCTGCCCTGGGTCATCCCTTTGGCAAGAATGAGCAGCGGGGCGTCTTCCGCTCCACCGACGGAGGCGAGACCTGGGAAAAGGTGCTCTATGCGTCCGACTCGACGGGGGCCGTCGACATCGAGTTGAATCCCGCGGACCCGAGTGAGATGTACGCGGCGATGTGGCGTGCCGAGCGCAAGCCGTGGACCATCATCAGCGGCGCCGACAGTCGGGAAGCAAAGGTGGGCCTCTACAAGTCGACCGACGGGGGCAACACGTGGACCCGGCTCGAAAACGGCCTCCCCACCGGCCTCGTCGGCAAAATCAACGTCGCCACCACCTCCGCCGACCCGGATCGGCTCTACGCCCTCGTGGAGGCGCCCGGAGACAAGCAGGGGCTCTACCGTTCGGACGACCGGGGGCAGAACTGGCAGCAAGTGAGCGACACATCGGGCATCATGACGCGCCCGTTCTACTTCACCAACATCACGGCCCACCCGACGAACCCGGACAGAGTGTTCGTCGGAAACGTGCGCTACTGGGTGTCTAAGGACGGGGGGAAAACGTTCGAGACGAAGGAGGTAACGCACGCCGACGTGCACAATCTGTGGATCAATCCCGAACAGCCGAAGATCCGCGTTCAGGGGAACGACGGGGGCGCGACCGTGTCGCTAGACGGCGGACAGACGTGGTCGACCCAGCACAATCAGCCGACGGCCGAGCTCTACCAGGTCAACGTCGACGAACGGGTGCCCTACTGGCTCTACGCGGGGCAGCAGGACAACTCCACCATCGGCGTCCCGAACCTGCCGCCCGCCGAGCCCGCCCCCGCCGGGCCGGAAGGCTGGTGGAAATCCATCGGGGGCTGCGAAACGGGCCCCGCCGTGCCCCAGCCGAACACGCCCGTCGTGTTTGCAAACTGCAAGGGCCGCTTCTCGCGCTTCAACCTCGAGACGGGCCAGGACCAGAAGTACTGGGTCGGCGCGCAGTACATGTACGGCCGCAACCCGGCCAAGCTGGAGTGGCGGTTCCAGCGCGTGGTGCCCATCGAGATTTCGCCCCACGACTCCAGCGTCGTCTACCACGCTTCGCAGTACGTCCACAAGACGACCGACGGGGGCGTGCATTGGACGCAGATCAGCCCGGACCTCACGGCCTTCAAGGACAAGTATCAGATGCGCTCCGGCGGGCCCATCACCAACGACATCACCGGAGAAGAGCACTACAGCACGCTCTACGCCGTGCAGGTGTCGCCCCACGATCCGGACGTCATCTGGGCCGGCGCCAACGACGGGCCGGTGCACGTGACACGCGACGGCGGCGAGACGTGGACGAACGTGACCCCGCCCGACGTGCCGCCCAACGGCCGGGTCGACGCCATCACCGTGTCGCCCCACGAGCCGGGCACCGCCACCGTGGCCCTCCAGCGCCGCCTCCTCAAGGACTTTTCGCCCTACATCTACCGCACCACCGACTACGGGAAGACCTGGACGCGCATCACGGACGGCATCCCGTCGGACTATCCGGTGCGCACGGTCCGTGAGGACCCGAACCGCGAAGGCCTGCTCTACGCCGGGACCGACTTCGGCCTCTTCTTCTCGCTCGACGCGGGCCAGCACTGGCACCCACTCCAGCGCGACCTGCCGGTAACCCCCGTCACCGACATCCGCATTCAGCGCACAGACCTCGCCCTGTCGACGATGGGGCGCAGCTTCTGGGTGCTCGACAACCTGACGCCGCTCTACCAGATGGACGCGCAGGTGACCAAGGCCGACCGGCACCTCTTCACGCCGAAGGACACATACCGCCTGCGGTACGAGGGCGACGAGGACAATGAGGGCAGCCCGAGCGGGCCGGAGTACCCGGAGCCCGGCGCCACGATTGATTTTGCGCTGTCGGAGGTGCCGGACGCCCCCCTCACGCTCGATATTCTGACCCAGGAGGGCGACATCGTGCGCCGGTACGTAGGCACGGCCGCAGAGACGAACAACGGAGCGGCTTCGTCCGACGAACAACGGACCATGGGCGCCCCGCCGGTCCGACCGAGCAGCATCGACACGTTTTCCGTGCACGCCGGTCACAACCGATTTCGGTGGGACCTCCGCTATCCCGGACCGAAGCCGCCCGCGGAGGGTCGGGGGCCGATGGCCGTGCCCGGAACGTACAAGGTGCGCCTGTCGGTCGGCGACTGGAGTCAGACTCGCTCGTTCGACCTGAAGATGGATCCTCGTCTGAAAGCGGCCGGCGTGACGCTGGCTGATCTTGAGGAGCAGTTCTTCTTCAACCGCCGGCTCCAACGTACCATCGGGGAGGCCAAGGCCACGGCCCACACCGTCGACTCGGTGCGAACCCAGATCCGAGAGGCTCATGACGCCGGCGAGATCTCGACAGGCAAGGCCCAGCCCCTCCTTGACCGGCTCAACGATCTGCACGGAAAACTGGTAACATCGGACGAGGGCAGCTATCCACCCCCCATGCTCATCGACCAGTTGAGCTACCTCTCCTGGATGGCGGGGTCCGCGGATCAGGAACTGGGAGAGGATGCCTTCTCCCGCTTCGAGACGCTGCGGGCACGCCTCGATGAAATCCAGGCCCAATGGCAGTCCTTGCGGCAGAAGATTGAGCGGCAGGAACTCAGCTTTCCTGTTTCCGACTCCTCCTGATCCGCCGATCACGGCGGCTTCCCCCTGCTGTCGGCATCAGGCGCCTGCACGAAGCCTCAGGGGGCCGAACGCTCGGAAGCTCCTCGTGCGGGACACCTCCCCTGTGGTCCGCCCGCTTTAGCACCCACCCTCCAGACACGCGCATGTTCACCGGTATCATCGAAGAGGTTGGCACCATCGCCCAAATCGACGACCTCGGGGGCGGCAGACGGCTCACCATCGAGGCCGCCATGGCCCCTGATCTGCAGGTCGATCAGAGCATTTCGATCGACGGAGCCTGCCAGACCGTCGTCGACGTGGCCCCCGACGCCTCCACCTTCGCCGTCGACAGCATCGAAGAAACCCTGCGCAAGACCACCTTCGGCGATCTGGAAGAAGGGGCGCCTGTGAATCTGGAGCGGGCGCTCCAGGCCGGCGACCGGCTTGATGGCCATTTCGTGCAGGGGCACGTCGACGCCACCGGGGTTATTACGACTGTAGAGCAGGAGGAGACGGACTGGCTCTACACGATCCACTTCGACCCGAAGTACGCCTCCTACCTGATTCCGGTCGGCTCCATCGCCGTCGACGGCATTAGCCTCACGGTGGCTCGCCTCGACGGCGATACCCTCACCGTCGCCATCATCCCGCACACCTACGAGGAGACGAACGTGGCGAAGACGTGGACGGAGGGCGCGGCGGTGAACCTGGAGTTTGACCTCATTGGGAAGTACGTGGCCCGCAGCCTCACCGCCAGCGGCGAGACGCCTGATCCCGAAGCTGTAGCGGAAGCGTGGCTGGAGTCCTCCGAAGACGGCCGTTAATCCGGCATCAGTATCGAAGACGAACGACCCGGGGCGCCGTCGCGCGCCCACCGCGGATGCCGTACGCCACGCCGTCTTGAATCGCTCCCCGGCCAAGTTCAATTCCCTTCGGCCACCGGACGACATCAACGAGTTCGCCGTTCTGATCGTACACGTCGGCTTCCGTGTGGTCGGCGGTATCGGCGACGGAGCGCTGCACCCAGAGGTGCCCCTCGGCGTCGAAAAAGAGATCGCCGATGGGCGGCTTGCGATCGGGAACCCCGAAGGGAAGTCCCCCGAGGTTCGTGCCTGCCTGTTCAGCGACCCGCTGGAGATACTTTTTCGTCCTTTCGCGCTCATCGGACGACAACGTCGGTCCCTGCACCGACCGCTCGATGACGTGCAGCGTGTCGCCCGCGGCGTTGAACCGAACGACCTCGTACCGGTCGGTGATAGAAAACGCCCAGTCGCCGCCAGGCGCGTGAGCATGCATGGCACGCGGGCCCATCGGCTGTGGATAGCGCGCGGTTCCGCCCCCTCCTGTCTCAAATTCGAACGCAGGCACGCGATCGTCCGGGGCCTCCGGGACGAGTCGCTTCCGGGCCGTTTCGTTCTCCAATGTTCGATGCCTCCGGACAGTCCGCGAAAGACCACTTTCTCTCCGTTGGCCTCCGACGCTAACCAGACGTCCCTTTTCGTCGAAGGTCGTAGCCGTCATGAGGCCAAAAAACGAGTGCGTCATTCGAATCTGTCCCGCTGGTTTCGCCTGTTGTCCGTCCAGCCGATACCGATTGAACCGACGATTCTGCTCGTCCCGAACCCAGAGATGGCCCTTCGGCCCAAAAGCCGGACAACAGGGCCGGTTCAACTGCCCGGGTCCTTCGCCCTGCCCGCCAATCGAAAACAAATGCGTCCCCTCCGAGTCGAAGACTCGCACCTCGTGCGCCTGTCGATCCGCGACGAAAATCCGGCCCTGTTCGTCCACGGCAATCCCGGAGATCCGACCGAACATGTACGGCTCCTTCCCCTCCGCCACCCCGATTTTGAGATCCACCTCGGCGACGCGGGGCTCCGGACGCGGCGGGTCAGCGCTCTCTTCCTCAGACGCGCAAGCAAGAAGACCGGGTGCACAGATCAGAAAAAGGAGAGCGCGGTTCATGGGAACGACTCGCCTTGGGAAACGAGAGCTCGAAAGGCATAGTAGCGAGAGCCCTATTCGAATTCAACCAAACTCTACGAATACACGTTCTCCCATCACGTCCCGAGACCCGTGACACAGGACCCCTCCAACGCGCTCGTCACCGTTGCCCGTTACGACATGAAAGGCGAGGCCCAACTCGCCAAGGCCCAGCTCGAGGACGCGGGCATCCCCTGCGTGCTCGCGAACGAGGAGCAGTCCGGCCTCGCCATGATGTTCGATGCCGGCCGCAGCGGGGTCCAAGTGAAGGTGGCTGCCGATCAGACCGACGAGGCCCGCGCGGTGCTAGACATCGATCCCTGAGGCTCTCTCCTCTGATCGTCCGGCTCTTTCCTCAGCGGGCCTCGCTTTCGCATCCTCTGCGGTGGTGTCCATGGTGGGGAGCAGGCACATACCCGTAGGGCGGGGAGGTCCCTGGTGAACGCCGACGTGAGACGAAGGGCGTTGAGGGGGACGGGGAGGATTCGGGCGACGGGTAAATCGTCCCGGTTCCGCAGGTGCGAGGACTACACAGGCCGACGGTAGCCGCGCAGGAGCGCGTCCTCCCCTACTGTTTCCCATTCTTGCTCGGCGAACGTGAGGGCGTCGTCCATCTCGGTGATGCCGAGATCGCGCACCGCAGGGATCCCCTCGCCCACCACCTTTGGCGCGACGAAGCAGAAGAAACGGTCCACGAGGTCCTGCCGGAAGAGCGCCGTGGCGAGGCCGGGGCCGGCCTCCACGAGGAGGGACTGGAGCGGTTCGGCGTCCTGGCCCGCGTCGGTCCCGAGGCGCTGGAGGAGGGCCGTGAGGTCGAGGTGATCGTCGGGCGTTTCTGGAATGCGCAGAATCGTTCCCCCAGCCTCGGTCAACCGGTTGGCGTAGTTGGGGCGGGGGCGGTCTTCGCCGACGACCGCGACCGTGTGGGAGGCATGGGCGTCGGTGAAGAGCGTGCGGTCGGGCGGGAGCGTGCTCTTGCGGTCGAGGACGAGGCGCAGCGGCTGCGGGCCGTCGACGTGGCGTACCGTGAGGCGTGGGTCGTCGCTCTCGACGGTGCCGCGGCCCACGAGCACGCCGTCGAGCTCGGCCCGCCAGCGGTGCACGAGTGTGCGGGCGGCCTCGCCGGTGATCCACTGGCTGTGGCCCGTGCGGGTGGCGATGCGCCCGTCCAGCGTCTGCGCGATCTTGAGCGTGACCAGGGGACGGCCGGTTTCGACGTGGTGGAAAAACGCCTCGTTGAACCGGCGGCAGGCCTGCTCGCACACGCCCACCTCTACTGACACTCCGTGCTCCCGCAGCTGGCGAATGCCACGACCCTGCGCAGAGGGGAACGGATCGATCGTGCCCACGACAACCTGCGGGATGTCTTTTTCGATGATGAGGTCGGTGCAGGGCGGCGTCTTGCCGTGGTGGCTGCACGGTTCGAGGTTTACGTACAGCGTGGCGTCTTGGAGCACATCGGGGCCGTGCCGCTGCTCTGCAGACTGGATGACCCGCGCTTCGGCGTGCGGACCCCCGTAGAATTCGTGAGCCTCCTCCCCGAGCACTGTGCCGTCTGGCCCGACGAGAAGGGCCCCCACCATAGGGTTGGGGCTCACTGCCCCGGCGCCCCTACGGGCAAGGTTCAGGCAGCGCCGCATCCGCGGCGCGTGGCTCTCCTCGCCGACGGCACTCACACTTCCTCGATGTAGTCCGGGAGCGGCGAGTCCGTCAGCTGCCATCTGTCAAAGTAGAACTTGGATTCGGACCGGGCGTTCTGATACGGAAGGACGAACCGGCGGGTCGCAGGGGCCGGATGGTCGCGGAAGGCAGTCACGAGCCGGTCCCGCATCGGGGTGGCGGAGAAGAAGCTCCAGTCGTATCCGTCGTGGGCCGGCTCGGGGAAGAACGCAATGTGCGCCGTGTCGAGCAAGGCGCGCAGGGCCTCGACGGTGCGACGCCGTTCCCTACCCGCCACCGCAGTGATCCGTTCCGAGTCGACCGGGGCGCCGGCCGTAACGAGGACGGTTGTGCGGGCGGGAGCGCGGAGGACGCGCCGCACGCTGTCCTGGTCGAGGGCCTCGACGCCGTGCTGCGCCGTGCCTCGTCCCCACCACGAGCGCCCAAGGGCCTCCACCAACGGGGCCACGTAGACGTCGGGGGACCGGAGGGCCGTGAGTCCGACCTGGTCGTCGGCGTGGTTGGTGCCAGCCAGGTAGCCTCGGTAGGCGTCGCGCGTGTCAAGCAAATCCTCGAGCGGAACCGACGGATCTTCCGGTGGGGCCGACCGGTCTGTGCGACGGCGCGCGTCCGGGTCGGCATCCGGCGTGACCGGCTCCAAGAGTGCCGGCTCCTCGTGGAAGTACTTTAGAATGTCTGGCGGATCGGACATGGCCTGGAGAGGAAAGCTCAGGGGTACCCTGTGACGGCTCTCTGGTCACAGACGAGCGCGGCAGGGCATAGGCTTGAGCACCGTTGACGTGTCTTCCGTACGGAGGCCATGGCGGACCGATGCGGAGCGAGGCTAGATTCATCGGATTCCCACCCATGCCTCCTGCGAACCCGACGCGGTCGACCCGCAGAGGATTCCGCAGGAGAAGTCGGCTGACCGGGACGGCACGAAGTGAAGCCCCATCCTCGCTCCTGGCTCTCCCGTCCGATGTCCGGGTCCCTCCGAATCAAAGCCCCTCGTTGGACATAGGCTGCAGTGTCCTCGCCTGTTCATCCAGTCCGCGTATCCCATGCGCTCAGTTTTCGTGTCGCTCTGGGTATGGCTCGCCATCGGAGCCCTAATTGTGCTCTGGGTGCCCGTCATGGTAGTCGCGCGGCTGCTGGACCGCGACCCGGCGCTGTACTACGCCGGGTACACGCTTCGCATCGTGGGGCGGTGCTTCACCTACGTCAATCCGTTCTGGGACATTGAGCTGAACGGCCCCGTCCCCGAAGACCCCCGACACCCGTACATCGTCGTAGGCAACCACTTTTCACAGGCCGATCCTCCCATTATCGCACGGGTGCCGTGGGAGATGAAGTGGGTGGCCAAGAAGGAGCTCTTTGACCTGCCGGTTGCCGGGTGGCTTCTCCGCCTCAGCGGCGACATCTCGGTGGACCGGCGAAGCAAGAAGAGCCGTGCGGAGGTCCTTACGACGGCCCGCGACTACCTCTCAAGGAACTGCAGCGTAATGTTCTTCCCTGAGGGCACACGCTCGCGGGATGGGCAGGTGCACCGGTTTGCCAATGGGGCCTTCCGGCTCGCCCTCAAAGAAGGCGTGCCGGTACTGCCCATCGCCATCGACGGCACCCACGAAGCCCTGCCCAAGCACTCGATCTGGTTCGACCCCGACCCGGAACCGATCCGGGTACAGGTGCTCAATCCGGTAGACGTACGCGGCTGTGCCCCCGACGACGCGCAGGCCCTCCAGCGGCACGTTCGGGCCCGAATTATCCAGCAGATTGCGGAGTGGCGCGGGGTTGAGCTGGCAGAGGTGGATGGGCGTAGCGATACCGAGGCCGCGGCGGCGAAGTGGATCGACGCGAATCCCGGAGAAAATCCTGAGCCCGAGGCCGCATCCCACGGTGAATCGTCCATCAAAGCACCAAGTCCCCCCGGCTCCTCGGAACCGGGCGGATGAGAGAATCATTTCCGTAATCTCAGTGCTCATGCTAGCGGTTCCAATTGCCCAGTAGCTCAATCGGCAGAGCGTCCGGCTCTGGACCGGGAGGCTGGTGGTTCGAATCCACCCTGGGCAACGTCCACCTCGCCCCGCCGACGAGCCGCCCCCGACGACCTCGTCCTTGGGCTATCAACCCGCGGCCCCTCGGAGGCTTGCGTCCAACCTGCTGCGTGCGGGCCCCCGTTTTCCCACCACAGCCTCTCGCCACTCACCCGTTCCAGGTTCCAGTCGTGGAGCCCGTCGGATAAGCTGGGGAGCGCAGCCGCCAGCAGTGCCGGAGGGCACAGAGGCGCTGCGATGAAGGGACAGATCTCTATTCGGAGCGATGGAGCGTTCTGGAGGTGAAAGGAGCCTCCTGCGCCTAGTCCTTTGGTTCGGCGATGCCGTGATGGTGCCGATAGTCGAACTGCGAGGCCGCCTCGTCGTCAACGATCACGTGAGCGGACCGGTGCATCTGCACCATCGAGGCCGGCACCATTGCCGTCAGCGGTTCTTCCAGGGCTTTCTTCATCGCCTGGGCCTTCCGCTCCCCAGAGGCCAGCAGCAGCACCGTCTTGGCCTCCATGATTGTGCCCACGCCCATCGTGATTGCGTACTCCGGCACCATTTCGGGGTCGTCGAAGAAGCGGGCGTTGTCTTCGACGGTTTTGGTGGTGAGGGTTTTGATGCGGGTGCGAGACCCAAGCGAGGAGCCCGGCTCGTTGAACGCGATGTGCCCGTTGGCCCCGATGCCCAAAATTTGGAGGTCGATGCCCCCAGCCTCCTCGATGCGACGCTCGTACCACTGGCAGTGCTCGTCAATGTCGTTGGCCATGCCCTGGGGAATGTGCACGCGGCCGGGATTGACGTTCACGTGGTCGAAGAGGTTTGACCACATGTAGTGGGCGTAGCTCTGCTCGTGCTCGGGGGGCAGGCCCACGTACTCGTCGAGATTGAACGTCGTGACCTTCGAGAAGTCGAGGCCTCGATTCTCATGGGCGTCAATGAGGCGATTGTAGAGGCCCTTCGGCGTGCCGCCGGTGGCAAAGCCGATGACGCTATCGGGCTTTTTGCGAATTTGTTCGGTGACGACCTCGGTAGCCCGGTCGCTCATTGCTTCGTAATCATCGACCACCTCGACGAGCATGGGACGTGAAGGTGCGTATGGGAAAAAAGGTGCGAGGCCTGGAGCACTCTCTCAGCGCAGGCGAAATTTCCTAGGAAGGGCTGTTTCCTTGGGACCTTGAATTTGCTCCAGGCTTGTGAAGGAAGGCGTTTGCTTGGCCCTCCGCAAGGACCAATGCCGATGAAACCGCTTCCAACGTGAGGCTGAGACCGCTTCCAGCGTCCAGTTCAGGCACAACACAAGGCGTTTCTGCTCTGCTGTCCGGCGATCCCGTCGCTTCTTGCTTCCATGCCGGACTGCGCTCCCCAGCCATCGCCATGGAACAGAGAGGGCCGCGCTACGCATCCTCCAAGACGCTCAGTAGTTGCCAGCAGAGCCAGAGCCCCCGCGGCACGTGGAAGCAGCCCTTGTACGGCGCCCCCTTGCACTCGTGGGTCCGCCGTCCTTCCCGGTCGAGGTAGCCGAACCACCCCCCGTGGTCCGGGTCGGGAAAGTGCTCGAATGCGTAGTCGTGGACCTGTTCGAAGGCAACCCAGTCCTCCTCCCGGCCCGTGAGGGCGTAATTGAGGAGGTGCGCGTAGAGGGCCTCGGTGTGCGGCCACCACAATTTCATGAACCACTCGAGCTTCGTGGGCGGCTCCCCCTCGGCGTCGAGAAAATAGAAGAGCCCGCCGTGCTCGTCGTCCCATCCGGTCTCAAATGACCATCGCACGACATCCGCGGCGAGTTTCTGCAGGCTGGGCCGGTCTAGGCGCTGGGCCCAGTGCTGCAAGAACCACCCCGCTTCGATGGCGTGGCCGGGATTGAGGAGGCGGCCCTCGCTTCCCTCTAGCGGCGTCCCGTCTGGCCGCACGTTTTCCCGGACGAGCCCTGCGTCGGGGTCGACGTGGCGCCGGATGCGTTCGATGCACTCGTCGATTTCCACGGAGTACGCCTCCGCATCGTCCCCCGCCACCACCTCGATGAGGTTGAGCAGAATCATCGGGACGGCGAGTCGCTGGGCCTCCGGCTGGCCCTCGTGGACGGGGCGTCCCACCTCCGACCAGTCGTACGCCCATGCCCAGATCTGCTCCAGCATCGATTTTGCCTCGTCCAGCAGGTCCGGCCGGTCGGCGGCGTGGGCGACCCCGGCCAGGCCCATGACGTAGAAGCACTCGGAGAAAATTTTCCGCTGCTGGTAGATGGGCTGCCCGTCGCGGGTGAGGGAGAAGAAGACCTGCCCGTTGGGCCGGAGGGCGTGCTCGCGCAGGAACGCGACGCCGCGTTCCGCAATGTCGAGCCATTCGTCGCGGGGCTCAACCTCCCGGTACAGCGTGCTGAAGATCCAGGCCTGCCGTCCCTGTAGCCAGCTGTACTTGGTGGTGTCGTAGACCGTCCCGTCGCGGTCCAGACAGTTGACGTAGCCCTCGTGCTCGGGGTCTGGGGAGTGGGTTTCCCAGAACGGGATCACGCGCTCGAAGAGCTCCGTCTCGTAGCGCTGCCGGTAGCGGGCAAGGGTGGTTCGGCGGTCCGGGGAGGGTGAAACGAGATCAAACGTTGGAAGCATGAAGCTGCAAAGTTGTCGTGGTTTCGTATTGCGTGGTGCGTATTGCGTATCTCGTGATCTCCCTCCGAACGCAATACGGAATCCGAAATACGCAATACGACCCGTAGAATCTAGGTCACCCCTCGATCCACTCCCGATACCTCTGGTGCAGCCGCCTCGCTGCCGGGTGGTCCGCATTCGGGCTCAGAAAGTGCGAAAACTCGAAGGTGATGAGCTTGTCCACGTTCGCCGCGGTGGCCTGCTCGATCTTGTAGCGGAGCTTGCGGAAGTCAATGGGCGGAAACTGGATGTGCACGTCGCGGTCGAAGGTCTCGACGTTGCTCCAGCTCGTGAGGCCATACCGGGCTGCCAGCTTACGATTCGCCTCCAGGTAACGGGGCAGATCGGTGAGTGCGACGTTGCCGTCCTGGAACGCCACGATGTCGACGTGGTCCTGGATGCGCGCGAACACCTGCTCCCAGGTGGCCACGTGCTCGGCTAAGCCCAGGGCCTCCTCGCCAAACTGCTTGGGCCCTCTGATGTAGGGCGACATGAGAATGGGGACGTCCTTGAGCCCGCGGAGATGGTCGGCCAGCTCTTCGTAGACGACCATCTGGTCCTCGTCGTAGGCGTTGATCTCGTGGCTGATGTACCACCCGGCAAAGGCGTCCCGGTCGCCGTAGCGGTCGACGACCTCGGCGCAGAAGTTCTTATTGATCGCCACTTCGGTGCGGTAGTCACCCTCATCCCAGAACGTCCCCGCGTCGTAGGTCCCGAAGAAGAAGTTCATGTCCCGCATCCCCGCCTCCGTCAGGAAAAGATCGACGAGGTCCGTGTAGGCGGGGAGCATGTCGCGATGCCCGTTCAGCACGTCCGAGTCGAAGGTGGCGCGGTTGCGGTACCCGGCCCGGATGAGGATGACGGTGTCGATGCCTACCTGCTGCATCGCGTCGAAGTCGCGCCGCCACTCGTCCGGCCCCCAGTTCTGGGACGGGATGTCGTGGGTGATCTCGTCGAGAAAGGTGCCGGTGATTTTCATGCGTGAGGCGTGAGGACGTGATGCGTGAAGCGGACCGGGAATCAAACTATCGGAGAAGCACGGTCCGGATCTGGTGAGGGTCGAGCGTGAGGAGAAGCTGGTCGTCGGTCAGGGATCGGGCCTCTGAATCGTCCCACGTTTCGTGGAAGTCGGTGGGGCACCACTTTTCGGTCGGAAAATCGAGCGTGACGGTCACGCCCTGGGTCTCCTCACTTCGGTTGACGAGGCGGAGGACGCAGGTGTCGTCTTCGTCGGCGGGCCGAAATGCGGACAATTCGACGGCGGGGTTGTCGAGGTGCAACAGACTGCGACGGCGGGGATGCTTGGCGTCGCCCTCAACGTACGGGAGGTGCGGCATCTCGCGTGCCCAAGCGGGATGGGCGAAGGTGCGGCCGTGGCGAGCAGCTTCGGTCCGCGCGACCGGCCCAGTCCCGAAGGCCAGGTGCGCCTCCATCTCGCGGAGGCACTGCGCACCGGGCGTGGGAATGGAGGGCCCGGCCTGACAGTCCCGGATCCGCCCGCCCTCCACCGACAGCATCCCGACGGCCCGGTGCAGCGTGACGGCCACGTGCGTATCGTCCTCGGGATTCAGCAACTCGTATTCGGGCAAGCCGCGGTTGGCGATCCAGGTGCGGTGCTCGTCGCCCTCGACAATCACGAAGTCGCCCTGGTGCTGCGTTGGATAACTGAGCTCCCCGGGGTAGCCGCTGTGCCGCTCCGGCGCGTCTTCGGGCGTGAGCACCTCCGGCTTCGTCCGCTCGGCGAGGCGGAAGTGCCCGTCGGCCTGGGCGGTGCGGGTGGTGGTTCCAGTCGGCAGGACGGCGCGGAGGCGGCCGTTGCGGGCGGTGTTCTCGTACTGCACGTGGAGGCCCACCGACCGGTGCGGCGTGAGCCACACGTCCGTCGTCACGTCGAGAGCCGTGGCTCCAGTGGGCTGCTC
>NZ_JBDGQQ010000003.1:0-59014 GCF_042218895.1 Salinibacter sp.
AGAACCATCGGGCACCTTCCGCTCGGGGGGAAGCCACTCCAGAGCCCCCCGCCTCCATCCCCAAAGATTTTGGTCCTGTAGCGGAGGACGATGGGTCCCCAGGATGGGTTCTTGGGAAACCTATCCCGAATGCCGTCTGGCGGGCACTAGGGGGGCTCCTCATGGGCCTAGTCGTCGTCACGGCTGGCCTGTGGTACTTCGCGCCCGGCTTGCTCTCTCCAGCGGACAGAGACGAGCAGCCGGGGGCAACGGCAGAAAACAAAGTGGCGTCGAATACGCAGCCCTCTACTTCGGCCGCCGGCGCCGCCCCGGCCCTACAGACGCCCGCGGACAGTGCCGAGGGCACGGTGGGCGACAGCGCCGAACAGACAGCCGAGCAGGACCCGGCAGGCACAAGCCGTCAAGATCCTGAACGCTCCTCCTCCCCTTCAAGCTCTTCAGAAAGCACCCGTCGGGAGTCGACGAGCGACTCGAATCAGGAGCCGTCGGATCAGCGCCACCAGGACTCGGACGCTGAGCAAGGACAAGCGTCCCCCAACGACCAGACCGGCAACGATCAGACGGCCGAACCTACCGGCGCGGAGACAACCCCTTCAGGTGTAGAACAGCCACAAGAACCATCTCAGAGCGAAGCCCCTGCACCCTCCTCGCTCATCCAGGAACTGGCTCATATCCAGAATGTCCAAACGCTTCGGGCACAGGTCGACTCCCTCCAGCGCAGAGGCGAGATCAGGGCGGGCACGAAAGTACCTGAACCCGGGGAGTGGTACGCATTCGTCGAGGTTCTTGCCGGCCCCGAGTACGGCACAGTCGAGGCCGTCTACAGGCCCAGCCAAGGGGGGCAGCGGGTCGACTTGAAGTCGGGCAATGCGGTCGATGTCTCGGGGGAAACCGAGCTGGCAGACACATACGACCTGTCGAAGTACCAAATCCGGTACGTCTATCCCATTTAGAGATGATTCCGAATCAGAGAGAAGCTCGGCTCATGGTGGAAACAAACGGAGAACCAGCACTGCTGACGCTGCTCACAATCGCCTGCTGGACGCTTTGCGCGCCTCTGGCGCTCGGGCAGGAGCAGACCACCACCGTGCAGCTCTCGGGAGGGCCCCCACGCACGGTGAGCGCGATCGAGAACAGCGCGACCACCATACTCTCGGAATTCAACCGGGCTGCAAACGCCGGACGCCGTCCCCGCCTGTCGGGTCCTCTGGTGACGAGAGAAGGACGCATGGAGATCCAGCGCCGGTGGAACGAGTCCTCGTTCTACTGCACTGAGCCTCGGCTAACTCGCAGGTTGGCCCAGCGGGCGGACGGGTCCTACGAAATCCGCAACATTCCGCTCATTATTGAGGATGAGAGAGAGCAACGAGAGGCCATCATGAGCTTCAATGCGGACGGAGAGGTCTTCGGTCTCGTCTATACAGGATCCGTGATCGTTCATACTCGGCCTTCGGGGGCTAGCGTCAAAAGCATGGCTCGGGACACCTCAGCCGATGCCCCGGCGCGGTTCGAAGACCTGCCAGCGAGAGACCAGCGTTTTGTGATCCAGAAGCGGGGATACCGGCGTCTCGATACAACCCTTGCGGTACGACCTGGAGCGGCCCGGCGGGACACCGTTCAACTGGAGCAGGGGTACGGGAACATCCATGTCGAGGGCGTATCCGGGCAGGCGACGGTTCGCGTCGATGGGAAACGTCGTTCCTTCAAGGGCGACCAGGCACTGCGGGTCCGCGCCGGCACTGAGCACACGGTTATAGTTTCGCGGCGGTACTATCGGTCCCAGGACACTACGCTCTCGGTGGGGACCGGGCAGACCAAAACCATACGACCGCAGCTCGAGCGAAAGCAGTCATCGCTCGAGATTAAGTCGGAGCCCAAAGGGGCCTCAGTAACCGTGACCGGCGATGCTCTCTCCGGGTCGGTCACAGGAGCCACTCCGTTCCAAACGCAGGTAGAGCAAGGGCGCACGTACGAGGTTCGTGTCGCCCAGAGTGGCTATATCCCCAGCGTGCGCACGGTTGCTGTCGGCACAAATTCTTCGGTCACCCGGCGGGTCTCCCTGGGTCGTCTCACGGCTCAGTCGAGCGACGACGTGTTGATCAGGAACCTCCAGGCAACACGGACCGACGAGGGCGTTGCTATCACCTATGATCTGCTACGTACCGGTATCTCAGAGCAAAATTCCGTGGGCACGTTCAAAATCACGCTCTCGGTCATAGTCCCCCCCAACGACCGCTCATTGGCCATTGCTTCTCAGGACGTCTACGGGGCCGTAGGGGAGGCCGTAGCGCCGGGCCCGAACAAAGAGATTGAGTTGAAGAGGTCAATTCCCGGAGGCGCGACAGTGCAACTCATGGCAACCTCCCCATCGCAGGCAGAGTCTCTCACCTTCGGCCGCCGCAGCGCACCGGCTAGCAGCTCCGACACGCTCGGTAGCTCCCTAAACACGTTTCGCGTATCTGGAGAAAACGGGACCCTTGCGGTCGGGGTCGGGAGGGGCGACGCGTTTTCCATCAGCGGGTCGCTGGGAGGGAACGTATACCTCACGCGATTCATCGGGACCGTTCCGCTCGCGATGTTTATTCCCATTAGACTGCGAGCAGGATATCAGCAGGACGCCCTGTCCAACTTTAAGTACTTTCGTGCTGGTCTCGGCACCGGGGTAGGAGGGCGCCTCCACTTTACAGACCTGCAAAGCGTCAGGCGCAAACCGGTGATCGGGAACCTTGTCATCGAGGGCGCGCTGACCTTTACTCCGGGGTACTTCCATGATTACAACGGCGCCAGCTCTCAGAGGCCTCTCGGCCGCACGCGAACCGTCGACCTAGCGATCAAGCTAGTGGACCTCATCGGTGCCGGAGGAGGACGCGACCTCGGCCTTACACTTGGGTTCACTCATCGGACCGTCGGGCGAAGAGAGGCCGACAGCGTAGGGGATTACTTCGCTAGGTCATTCGGCTCTTTTGATTCGGTTGTCACGCAGCGCCTCTTTCACATTGGGATCAATCTGAAGTAGTTTCCGGTCGGCTCGTCAGGCCTAAATGGTGGATTGGTAGATCTTCCTGAGTTTACTACCGCAGAGCATCTGTGTCCCCCCCTGTGGCGTACATTCAGAGTTAGTTGAAGTTGGAACCAAGGAAGGGGTTCTTCCTCGGCCCACAAGCAACCAACCTCTAACCGAAGAAGAACCCCGTTATGACTACTCAACATAGCCCTGCCGACGAAGAGACGCCAACTTCTGAGACGCTTCGAGACGTTCTCGACGGACCAATCGACACAAAACTGCACCTGCTTCAACACCACGCGAAGATGGCTCGCCTTCTTGCCGAGGAGATACTGGAGGAGGAAGTCGAAGCCTTAGCTGGAGAGCGCCACAGCCGCGAGCGACCTTTTGACAAGCATCTGTGCCGTTGGGGCTCGGATCCAGGCTCGATTCGAATCGGCGAAGAGAAGGTTCCGATCGACGTGCCCCGGGTGCGGGACAAAGAGGCCGGGGAGGAGCAAACGCTGGAGAGCTATCAGGCAATGAAAAGCGCCGACACCAGCGAGGAGTTGACCCGGGCGATTCTTCCGGGCCTCTCGCAGGGGGATTACGGGCGGGTCGCTGGCCAATTTGTCGATGGGTTCAACCTGAGCCGGTCCTCGGTGAGCCGCCAGTTTCAACAGCGAGCCCAGCAGGCCCTGGAGGAGTTTGAAAGTCGGTCTCTGGAGGAGGAGAACTTTCTGGCTCTCTGGATCGACGGAAAACGGGTCGCCGGTGAGCAGGGAGACCCTCTGCATGGGGGTGACGGAGGCTGGCTACAAGAAGATGCTCGGCCCTGCGCAGGCGACGACGGAGAACGCCCGGTCGATCAAGGAGATGCTCCGGGATCTGATCAAGCGAGGACTCAGCTTTGAGGAGGGTATTTTGTGCATCATCGACGGAAGCAAGGGACTGCACAAGGCCATCGACGAGATTTCCGGGGATCGAGCTGAGATTCAACGTTGCCAGTGGCACAAGCGGAGAAATGTGCTCAGCTACTTGCCGGGGGATGATCAAAAGACGTGGCGACGGAAACTGCAGCGGGCCTATCAAGAGACGACCTATGAAGCTGCCAAAGAACGGCTCACCAATGTCCACGCCGAGTTGCAGCAGATCAACCGCACGGCTGCTCGCTCCCTTCAGGAGGGCCTGGAGGCCACGCTCACGCCCTGTCGACTCGGGCTCTTCGACGAGCTTGGCAAAAGCCTCCCTGGCCGCCAACTGTATCGAGAGCCTCATGGGAGATGTTGAAAGCTACATCGACGATGTGAAGCGTTGGCACCACTCTCCGCAGCGACAGCAGTGGATGGCCCTGGCACTGCTGGAAGCAGAAGACGGATTCCGTCGTCTTGACGGTTACCGAGATCTCCCGAGACTCAAGCAAGCGCTAAAAGAAGCAACCACCGACGACGAGTAGCAGTGAGGCGAAGACCCCCTGCTCCCTGTTTCAACTATGTTTGCATTTACCCCAGACGCGACGCTCTTTATCGGGGCTTCCGGGCCGTGTGAAGGGTTCGGGAAATGAATCGAAAGCGGGATCTCTACTCGTCCCCCGTCGGCAGCCGCTCAATTCCCCGGAGCGCTGAACGGGGGAGCGGTGGAGCTAGACGCCTCGGCTGCGAGAATCCGGACCCGGGTTGAGAGGGTAAATGTTCGGTTCTGGACCTTGTATACGACTTCCCCGAGAAGGGCCCGGTAGCCCTGATCGGGCCGCGCCACATTGGCCCGATACCTCCCATCGTCCTGCGCAGGCATCGTGCGGGCGCTGAATTCGGCGTCGCGAAAGTCGCGGTCGGTAGAGGTCGCCCGCCAGAGACGAACCGCATCGGGCTCCAGGCCGAGCGTCTTGGTGGGCGTCACGGTGAGCGTGCCGCCTCCGGCCCCCGTCGAGTACGACGCGTCGATCCCGGGAAACGAGAATTCGCCCGCGGCTGCCCGAGCGAAGGCGGCCACCGTTGCAAGCACCCGCTCGGCGTTCTGCACCCCATGGCCTTCGTTCGGCAAATACATCGCGTGCTTTTCGCCCTGAAGCTCCTTCCAGTACAAATTCAGCGCATCGATCGGCCAGTAGGAGTCGTTCGTGCCGAGGATGATCAGCTTGGGCTCCGACACCCGATCTCGGTAGCGGTAGGGATCGACGATCTCGAACAGTTTCTCGCCCTCGGGGGTGTCTGCAACCTGGGGAAGCCCCCGCTCCGTGTAGGCCGAGATGCGGCTGGAGTGGTCGCCCCACGCCTTCAGCTGGTGATCGAGCTGGACCTTCATGTTCAAGATGTCGAAGGCCATCGGCGCAAGTGCGGACACTCGGTCGTCCATCGCAGCGGTCAGCCAGGTGGTCCATCCTCGCTTGGAGGCGCCGGTTACGGTAAATTTCTCAAGCCTCTCCGCGAAGTTCTCGGCGGAGTACTCCTGCAGCGCGTCCATCGCTTTCACCGCCGACTTCGTCATGGGCAACAGAAGCGGCCAGGTGTCTTCCGAGGGATTCTCTAGAAACTGGTCGAACGTGTAGGAAATCAGTTCGTCTTCCGTGAGGCCCCCAAACAGCGGCTGGTTGGGGACCTGCCGGAGGAAGGCTGCCGCCTGGTTGGACACCTCTGCGGCCTGCGCGAGCAACTCGCACTGCTCAGGCGCCTCTCCCGACCTCGGGTCCGTCGCCTCCCGCAGGGCATCCTGGGTCCCGCCCCCGATTATGAGTGCACCGTGCTTCGAGGATCCGGACGCGGGGGGCTCAGCCACGATGAGCTGATGCCGCCAGCGCATGCCGCGCCACCGCTGGGAGGTCAGGCGCAGCTCAGCGCACTCGACCCCGTCGACGGTGGTCTCGCTGACGGATTCCCAGTTGTAGGCCGGGGTCGAGGCCTCTACGTAGCGCTCAAGGACAGGGCGCTGAGCGCTTTTCTCGCTGACGCCCAGCAAATCACAGCTTCCCAGGAGCATCCCCGTCGCGAGAGCCAGGGTCCAGACGAGGGGAGTCCGAAGGCCCGACAAGCTGGGGGGACACTCAGGAATAGTCATGCCGGCTTTCGTGCCTGCGAGAGGTTTGACATCGCTCAAACAGGAGGGCTAGAACATGGGGATCCCGACGGTGAATTGCAACCCAGCCGCGGCATCCGGCCCCACAGGCCGGGTCCGACGCTCATCTACTGCGGGTGGCCTCCGGAGACATGCTCCCGGACCAGGGAGGGAACGTCGTCGAGGACGGCATTCAACGCCTCGGGATCGCGTCCCCCGGCGGAGGCCAGCGACGGACGTCCGCCCCCGCCGCCCCCGAGCCGTTCGCCGAGCGTGCCCACCAGCGATCCGGCCTGGAGGTCGGCCTCCGCGATCAGGTCGTCGGCCACAGTGGCCACGACGTGCGCCTTCTCTCCGTTCTCTCCCACGCTGCCGAGGACGCCCACAGCCCCCTCCCCCAGTTTGTCGCGCAGCTGTTGCCCCAGTTCCTGAAGATCATCCGTATCGGCGCGGTCGAGGCGTCCGGTAACGACAGTCACGCCGTCGACTGTCGTAGCGTTCTCGTCGATAAAGGTGTCCAGCTTGCTCGCCAGTTGCCCCCGACGGAGCTGCTCGACCTCGTCCTGAAGCCGATCGCGCTCGTCCTGAAGCGCAGCAATGGCGTCCGGCAGCGGCTGTTGGAGGGAGCGGAACTGCCGTCGCGCCTGCATCAGTTCGTCGAGCTGCGATTCGACGTGCTCCAACGCCGCCTCTCCCGCCACAGCCTC
Source organism: Salinibacter sp. (assembly GCF_042218895.1). NCBI lineage: Bacteria > Pseudomonadati > Rhodothermota > Rhodothermia > Rhodothermales > Salinibacteraceae > Salinibacter > Salinibacter sp. The sequence goes on from NZ_JBDGQQ010000003.1 coordinate 6,742, forward strand.
TACGCGGCGCACGCCCGAAGCCACCGAGCCTTCAGACAGGAACCGGAAGAGGCCGATCTCGCCGGTGGCGTCCACGTGGGTCCCCCCGCAGAGCTCCATGCTGCGCCCCAACCGAGGGGTGGAGGTGGTCTCAGGGCCATACTCGGGATCGAAGGTGATGACGCGCACCCGGTCGCCGTACTGCTCGTCGAAGAGGGCGATGGCCCCACGGTCGAGGGCCTCATCGATCGGCACGTTTCGCGCTTCCTCCTTCGGAATGTTGTGCTGGATGGCCGCGTTGACCTGTCGCTCGAGGTCGCGGAGCGTATCTTCCGCCACGGCATCGAAGTGGCTAAAGTCGAACCGGAGCCGATCCGGGGCGACGAGCGAGCCCTTCTGCTGCACGTGGTCGCCCAGCGTCTGCCGGAGGGCCGCGTGCATGAGGTGGGTGGCGGTGTGATGCGCCCGGATGCGCCGCCGACGCTCCGTGTCGACCCGGGCCTCCACCGACGTGTCCAGCGCGTCGGGCAGGTCAGGCACAGTGTGCGCAATACGCTCGCCCTCGTACTGCGTGTCGAGCACCCGCACCTCCTCGTCCCCAAGGCGGAGCGTGCCGGTGTCCCCGACTTGTCCCCCGGCTTCGGCGTAGAAGGGCGTGTGGCTGAGCTCCACCTCGTACCGCGTGTCCTCCTCCATCTCCACGACGCGCACAGCCCGGACCTCGGCGTCCTGCACCACCTCCTGGTCATACCCGACGAACACGGACGACTCGCCCTCACTGACGGTCTGCCAGGCATGCACGTCGCTCTGGTCGACCTCGAACTCGGAGGCCTCCCGGGCCCGACTTTTCTGGCGGTCCATCAACTTCTCGTATCCCTCCATGTCGACCCCAAGGTTGCGCTCACGGGCCATCAGCCGCGTGAGGTCGATGGGAAAGCCGTACGTGTCGTGCAGGAGGAAGGCCACCTGGCCGGGCAGGATTCCCTCCCGGGCCGTGCGGGCGAAGTCGCGGAGGAGCTCGCCCCGGTCGTCGGTGTCCACGTAGGCCTTCTCCAACAGGTCCATCGCCTGGCGGTCCTGCTGAATCTCTCCGAGGAGGCGGTCTGTCACTTCGCCGTCCTTCTCACGGAAGCTCGTGACGTAGGGCGCGACGCGCTCGAAGAACTCGATGCCGGTGCCGAGGGTCTCCAGGAAGCTCTCCTCCTCCGACTCGATGGCCTGCTCGATGTAGTCCTGTTGCTGCGCCAGCCCATCGAACTGGTCACCCATCTTCTGAATCAAGGGCTCAACGAGGCGATGTAGAAACGGCTCCTCCAGGCCTAGGGTCTGGTAGCCGTAGCGGACGGCGCGGCGCAGGATGCGGCGAATGACGTAGCCGCGTCCCACGTTGCCCGGCATCACGCCATCGGAGATGGCGAAGGCGATGGCCCGGATGTGGTCGGCCACCACGCGGAGGGCAATGCGCGCCTTCTCGTGTTCGTCGTCGTCCTCAATCCGAAGGTCGTCGTAGCCGCGTACCTCGTCGCGGGGCGAGAGGTCGGCGATGGCCTGCAGGAGCGGCGCGAAGAGGTCGGTGTCGTAGGTCGACTCCTCGCCCTGCAGCACGGCCACCATGCGCTCGAAGCCCATGCCGGTGTCCACGTGCTGGTCCTCGAGGGCCTCCAGGCTCCCGTCGGACTGCGCGTTGTACTGGATGAACACCAGATTCCAGAGCTCCATGACCTGCGGGTGGTCCTCGTTGACGAGGGTCCGGCCAGGGGTCTCCGTGCGCGCCGTTTCGGGCCGCAGGTCGACGTGGATCTCTGAGCACGGCCCGCACGGCCCCGTGTCGCCCATCATCCAAAAGTTCTCCTTCGAGGGCTCGTACAACACGCGCGCCTCGGGAAGGGGCGTCTCGGAGAGCCAGAGGTCGTAGGCCTCCTCGTCGGCCTCGAGGCCGAGTTCCGAGTCCCCCTCGTGGACCGTGGCGTAGAGCCGGTCCGGCGCAAGTCCCCATCGCTCCACCAGCAGTTCCCAGGCCCACCGAATGGCCTCGGCCTTAAAGTAGTCGCCGAAGCTCCAGTTGCCCAGCATCTCGAAAAAGGTGTGGTGGTAGGTGTCGTGCCCCACCTCTTCCAGGTCGTTGTGCTTGCCCGACACCCGGAGGCACTTTTGCGTGTCCACCGCCCGGGAGTACGGGCGTCGACCGGTTCCCAGAAAGACATCCTTGAACTGGTTCATCCCGGCGTTCGTGAAGAGCAGCGTGCTGTCGCCCTCCGGCACGAGCGAGGCACTCGGGACGATCTCATGGTCCTTCTCCTCAAAGAACTGCAGGAAGTCCCGTCGGAGGTCCTCGGAGGTCCGTGTCGTATCAACGCCAGATTGAAGGTGCGGATTCATCGGAGCGTTGCCCAGGAGGTCTTATTCAAATCGCGCGAAACAGCGGGGAAGCAGCAGGACCGCCTGTCAGGACATGGCCCATGGGGGCCTGTGCCTTTCCAGGGTGGCGGATAGTCGGGACGGGAAAATAGGACTCCACCGGTGTATGTACGGCCAAGCGCGGTGAGGATTCCAGGGATGTGTTCCGTGTTTCGCTGCGCGTAATTCGTAGTGCGCAGTGGCTTCGATCATGTGCACACACGGCATGCACCACGCACTCCTTACTTCTGGTCGCTGGGTGTGCCCTTGGAGACAAACGAGCTCCCGGTCACGTACCACCGCCAGGGCCGCTCGACGCCTTTCGTGATGCCGATGCGGCTCGAGGTCGCCACTTCTTCGTCCGGCACGGCCTCCCCGTCCGCCAAATACAGGGGCGGCCCCGTGAGGTCCATCCCGTGCTGCTCATCGTCCACGCCGAAGGCCTCCGTCAGCTTGCCCGGACCGTTGGTGAGATCCGTCGTCGGCCGGCTCCGCCACTCCTGCATGATGTCCACGCCCGCCATCGGCTCCACGGCACGAATCAGGACGGCGCCGGCCGTCCCCTCCGGCTCCGTGACCACGTTTAGGAGCCAGTGCACGCCGTAGATGAGATAGACGTAAGCCGTTCCCGGTGCGGCGAAGAGATCACGCCCTCGGCCTTGGCCGGTGATCGTGCCTGTTTCCGGATTTCGGGAGAGGTGAGAGGCGTGGCAGGCAGGGTCGTCCTCAGTATAGGCTTCTGTTTCTACGATGCGGCCGGCGAGACGCCCCGCGGCCGGATGCTCATGCACGAGGTGCGCCCCGAGCAGATGCCGCGCCGTCGAAACGGTCGATTCCGCGAAAAAATTGGTTGGAAGGGGCTCCATCGCGGTCTGAACAGTTGGGGGAGTGGATTGGTTGTTCGATTCAAACACGACCTTCTGAGCCGGCGATCACCCACCGAGCGTCCCTATGTCTCCTCCGAGCTCGACCCACGAGGCGCCCGTACTGATGGACCGGGCATTCGAGGCCTCTTCTCTCAGTGTCCTGAATGTCCAGGTGCCGAGCGCCCGGGTGCAGGTCGGTCCCCGCACCGATGATGAGCGCGTGCACGTGCTCGGAGTGGTCCTGGACTCCAATGCTGATCAGGCGAGTGAGGTCCTCCACCGGAGGGGTCTGACCACAAAACGGTCCCACGACCAACTGTCCATCGCCGGAACTGCGCTGGAGAACGACCCGGATACGTGGCGGTGGCGACGCAAGCACCGCGCGTCTGTCCAGCTCGACGTCGCGATACCTCCTGCCATCGACCTGAAGATCCACGCGCCCGGAGGGACTGTCAACGTCTCCGATCTTCTGGGAGCGGTCAGTCTGGACGTGATGGGAGGCACGGTGGAGGCGGAAGGCCTCCACGGAGACCTCGACGTGCGAGGCGGGGGAGGCCTCCTTGCCGTTCGAAACGGGGCCGACATGGCTCTTGATCTCCAGTGGACGAGCGGAACCGTCGCCCTCGAAGACGTGGAGGCCACGTCTACCACCCTTCGTTCGGTGGCCGCTCCTACAACGGTCCAGAGCGTCCGCGGCTCTATGGAGGTGACCGTTCAGGGCGCCGCTCTCCATCTCCAGGACGTGGGCGGGTGCTGTGAGGCTGGAGTTCGGGGAGGGGCCCTCACCTACCGCGGTGCCCCGTCGGAGGAGACCCACCTTGAGACCGTGGGCGGCCCGCTCCGTGTCTATCTTCCGTCCTCCCACGCCGCCGACCTGAGGCTCTCCGGCGAATCGGTTCGGGTTGACGAGGCCTTCGACTTCGAAGGACAAGAGAACGCTCGTGGCACGGAGGGTCGTCTCAACGGGGGCGGACCGCCCCTCTATCTCCGGGCCGTTCAGGACGTTGCCCGTTGCCTTCCGCGATCGTAGCGGCGTTTACGTCCGCTCGATGGCCAGGGCCACGCCGCCGCCGGTGCCGTGGCAGATGGACGCCAGGCCCATCGTACCGCCGTGCTGGCGAAGGGCGTGGAGGAGCGTCACGGTGATCCGGGTGCCCGAGGCGCCGATGGGGTGCCCCAGCGCAATGGCCCCTCCGTGAACGTTCAGCCGATCGTACGGCACATCCAGCTCGCGGTGGAAAAGGATGTTGTTGATGGCAAAGGCCTCGTTGTTCTCGAAGAGATCGTAGTCGTCGAGGGCCGTGTCGGTGGCGTCGAGCACGTTGTGGACGGCCGGGATCGGGGCCTCCGGAAAACGCCACGACTCGCGCGCCGACCAGCCGCCCCGATGCACCGTTGCGAGGGGCGTAAGCCCGTGGGCCTCCACTGCGTCGGCACTCGCGAGCAGTACCGCCGCCGCGCCGTCGGAAATCTGGCTGCTGTTGCCGGCGGTCAAGACTCCGTCCTCCACGAAGGCCGGACTCAAGTTCGCGAGCCCGTCGGCGGTCGTGTCGGGCCGAATGCCTTCATCGGACTCCAGTGTCTCCGGACCGGAGCGTGTCTCGTACTCGACCGGCGTGATCTCGTCGTCGAAATGCCCGTTCTCCGACGCCTCAGCAGCCCGCTGCTGGGACGCCGCCGCAATCTCATCGAGTTCGCCGCGGCTGATGTCGTGCTCGGCGCAGAGGCGCTCGGTCTGCTCGCCCATGGCCTCCCCACTGTTCGGATCGCTGAGGCCGTCCCGCTGCATGATGTCCAGCACTTGTTCGCCGCCTGGCGAGAGCGTGTAGCCCCACCGCGCCCCGGAGTCCAGATAGTATCCGGCGTCCGACATCGACTCGGTGCCACCGGCGAGAATGAGGTCTGCCTCTCCCGCCTTCACCATCGTTGCTCCGTTCATAATCGACATCATGCTGGAGGCGCAGACCATGTCCACGGCGTAACCGTCGATGCTCTCAGGAATACCGGCCTGCAGGGCGGCCTGACGGGGCACAAGCTGACCGTGGCCGGCGCGCAGGACATTTCCAAAGATGTAGAGGTCCAGCCCTCCGCCATCCACGTCGGCCCGGTCGAGGGCGGCCCGCATTACTGGAGCGGCCAAATCCACGGGCGAGTGATCCTTTAGAGCCCCGCCGAATCGGCCAATGGGGGTGCGAACGGCAGACACGACATATACGTTACGCATGGATCGAAGCTGCAAATGGTGAACGAGAACTAGTGAACAGACATGATGGATTAGCCCGTGTCCACCGGGCGAGCACTTTTCCGGAGTTGCTCTTCGAGCTCCGCTGGATCTGTGGTCGGCGCCTCGCACCGAAAGTCCCGGCAGACGTAGGCGGCGGCGCGTCCATCTAGCGGCGATTGGGAATTCGTGAAGGGCGCCACCTCGGTCACGTCCGGTGCATCGCCGGGCGGGCGGTGCAGCACCACGGTCGTTGGGGTGTAGGTGTCGTGGCAGACCTGAAGCAGGGCCTGGGTGTCTTCGCCGCCCCGTTCACCGGCGACGACAACCTCCCGCGGACGACCCACCGCCCAGTGGAGACCGGCGAGCAGCGCTGTGAACCCGGTCGGACGGCTCCGGACGCTCGACCCGGCCCAGCGACTCAGCGCCGCTGCTCGCTCTTCGAACTCCGTTCGGCCTGTGAACCGCGCCAGACGCAGCAAATTCATCAGTTGGATCGAGTTGCCGGACGGAAGGGCCCCATCCGTCACTTCTTTGGGACGAACGATGAGTTCTTCCCCGTCTTCAGGCGTCATGTAGAACCCGCCGCCGTCGGCGTCCCAGAAGCGGTCCAGGCACGAGTCCGTGAGGTCGAGAGCCGCCTGTAGCCACCGGGGCTCGAACGTGGCCTCGTACAGCTCGAGGAGGCCCCAAGTCAGGAATGCGTAGTCGTCAAGGGTCGCCCGGATGCCCGCCTCGCCCTCTCGGTAGCGATGGAGCAGGCGTCCTTCAGCGTCGTGCATCGTGTTCAGCACGAACTGGGCCGTTTGGCAGGCCGTCTTCCGGTAGTCAGGCTCACCGAAGGCACGGGCGGCCGTTGCCAGGGCCGCGACCATGAGCCCGTTCCAGTCTGTCAGGACCTTGTCGTCGAGGCCCGGCCGGGGCCGCGCGTCCCGCTGCTCGAGGAGTGCCTCGCGGGCCGTCTCCAGACGCTCATGAAGGGCCTCCTCGCTCATGTCGTGTCGCTCGGCCTCCACGGCGAGGGGGCGGTCGAGGTACAGCACGTTTTTGCCGGTCCGCTCGCCGGTGCGTTCCTCCTGGTAGTTGCCCTCGGCACTCATGTTGTAGACATCGATCACGAGCTCCGCAAGCTCCGGCGCCAGCACGTCGCGCACCTCGTCGGTAGACCAGACGTAGAAGGCCCCTTCTTCCATCTCGCCCTCCTCGTTCAGGCTATCGGCGTCCTCCGCCGAGTAGAACCCTCCGTCCGGGGCCTGGAGATCCCGCATCACGTACGTGAGCACTTCCCGCGCGGTGGTCTCGTAGCGATCCTCGCCGGTGGCCTGGTAGGCCTCCGCGTACGCCAGAACGTGCATGGCCTGGTCGTAGAGCATTTTCTCAAAGTGCGGGAGGACCCATCGCTGATCGGTCGAGTAGCGGTGGAATCCATATCCGACCTGATCAAACAGGCCGCCCCTCCGCATCTGGTCGAGCGTCTCGGTCACCATCTCCAGCGCTCGCCCCTCCCCCGTCCGGTGCCAGTGGCGGAGCAGGAAGAGCAGGTTGTGCGGCGCCGGAAACTTCGGGGCGGACCCGAATCCCCCGTGCGTCGAGTCAAACTGCCGCGAGAGCTTCCGGAAGGCCTCGTCGAGGAGCTGCTCCCCAGGCGTGCTCCCCGTCTCGTCCTCCTCCGAGGATCGCCGAAGAAGACTCGTGACCTCCTCCGCATCGTCGAGGAGCTTTTCGCGGTCGTTCTCCCAGAGCTTCCGGACGCGAGGCAACAGATCCATGAGTCCGGTTTGCTGGAAGCGCCCCTCTTTCGGCAGGTACGTCGCGGCGAAGAAGGGCCTGCGGTCGGGTGTGAGGAGCACGGTGAGCGGCCAGCCCCCGCGTCCGCGCATCATCTGGCACACGTCCATGTAGATGCTGTCCACATCGGGCCGCTCTTCCCGATCCACCTTGACGGCCACGAATCCGTTGTTTAGGACCTGCGCCACCTCTTCGTCCTCGAAGGACTCCCGCTCCATCACGTGGCACCAGTGGCACGTAGAGTAGCCGATGGATAAGAAGATCGGCTTGTCCTCCTGACGGGCCGTTTCGAAGGCGTCTTCGCCCCACGGATACCAGTCGACAGGGTTATCCTTGTGCTGGCGGAGATAGGGACTCTGTTCCTCGGCGAGTCGATTGGGCATAGGTCGGGAGACATCGGTGGGGGAAGTGCGGCGCGGGTGTCGCCTAACCCAACGACGGGAGACCGATCCGGTTCGGCTCCACCGCCCGGTCTCGTGGGGACGAGAAGCGGTCCATTGTCGCTTCACGGGGCGCCCGTGAGCCCGATCTGCACGTCCATGACATTTGTGTGCGTTGGCCCCGTCCGAATGAGCTGATCGATGGCCTCGAACAGCGGGTAGGCATCGTTTGCCTCCAGGTGTGCTTGCGGGTCGCAGCCGGCGGCGCGGGCTTCGTCGGCGGTCGAGGGCGTAGCCCAGGCCCCGGCAGCATCCGTCGGCCCGTCGATGCCGTCGGTGCCCCCACTGAGCAGCACCGCCGACCGCCCTGTGTCCTCGAGTACCAGGGACGCCCCCAGCGCCACCTCCTGGTTCCGTCCTCCGTTCCCGTCGCCCGTGACCGTGACGGTAGGCTCTCCGCCCCAAAGCCAGCACGTAGGACGCGCCGACGATTCACGGAGCAGGGTGCGGGCGTGCTGCTCCCCCACCGTGCGAGCCTCACCGCTGACGTCCTCCTGGACGGACGCGACTCTGTACCCTCTGCTCTCGGCCGCCTCCTTGGCCGCGTCGAGGGCGGTCCGGTTGGTGGCCACCACCGCGTTCTTTGTTCGCTCGAAGCAGTCAGCCCCCGGGCCCGGCGTCTCCAGACGGTTCCCCCGCGCCCCCTCGGCAATGTGTGACCGAATCGGGGCGGGCACATCGTGCCAGAGATCGTTCTGGTAGAGCACCTGCATGGCGTCCTCGTAGGTGGAGGGATCAGGGACAGTAGGCCCACTTGCAATAACAGAAATAACGTCTCCCACGACGTCGGATACGATCGGCGCGACAACATCTGCCGGGTGGGCGATCCGGGCAAGTTGTCCGCCTCCAACCTGCGTCAGGTGCTTGCGAACCGCGTTTGCGCCATGGATGTCAACCCCACCGGTCAGCAGGTGGTGGTACGTCGTCTTGAGGTCATGGAGGTCTAGCCCCTCTCTCGGGAGTGTGCTGAGGGCAGTCCCCCCTCCGGAAACGAGAACGATCAGCAGGTCTTCCTCACTGGCGGCCTCCGCCTGCTCTACAATTCGCCGGGCGCCCCGCACGCTGCCCTGCGTGGGAATGGGGTGTCCCCCTTCGTTGATTGTCACGGTCGACGGAGCCGGAAAATCTTCGGGATAGGTGTCCGGGGCTCCCTCCGGAACGATCACCGTCCCTTCGTCCACGAGGCCTCCAAGACCCTCTTCAACGACCCCGGCCATGGCCATCGCGGCCTTTCCGAGTCCCACGAGACGAACTGTATCGTAGGTCTCGATCGGGCGCAGGGCCCAGTCCGACGGCTCCGAGGCCCCGAACAATTCGGGAGGTTGAACGCGCTGCACCGCGGCCCGAAAAATGGCTCGTGCATCCTCGACGAGTGAGGCAGAGGTGTTCATGTGTACCAAATTTGGTGGAGCGTGGGTTGGCTCGACGCTCCTGAACGGGGAACCGTGCAGGAACTCACGTGTGAAGGGTGAAAAAGAACGCCCCAAGACGCTTCAGATCCAGATTCATGGAGAGCCCTTCAACCAACGGAGAGCCGAGCCCGCCCGACCAGGCCATCGGTCGCCTGCACGTGCTCACCGACTTTCACCTCCAGCAGCGGCGCTCACACGCCGACCTAGCCCAGCTCGCCATCCGGGGCGGGGCCGATTCCATTCAGTTTCGGCAGAAGCACGGTGGCATACAGAACAAGCTGAGAGAGGCGCACAGGGTCGCCGAGGTGTGCCAGGATGCCTCCGTCCCCCTCATCGTCAACGATCGGGTCGATATCGCGCAGGCGGTTGGGGCTGAGGGCGTGCATCTGGGGCAGAATGATTTTCCGGTGGGCGAGGCCCGCACTGTTCTGGGCGCGGAGCGCACAATCGGGGCGACGACGACCAATGCCTCCCAGGCCGTCGAGGCGCACGAGATGGGCGCCGACTATTTGGGCTTCGGTCCAGTATTTCCGACCACCTCGAAGCGGAACCCGAAGTCGGTGAAAGGGCCTGAAGGCCTGGAAGAGGCCTGTGAGGCCGTTCCCATTCCCGTGATCGCCATTGGAGGCGTCACCCACGATCGGGTCCGGACCGCCCTCGACGCTGGGGCGCACGGGGTTGCGGTCCTCTCGGCCGTCGCCACCGCCAACGACCCCGGGCAGGCCACGGCACGATTTCGGGCGGCCATCGACGGGATGCTCCGGGAGTCCGACTCCTAACGTTCATCCGAGGCTTCGCCCTGTTCACGGGCGGCGGTAATTGCGGCGACCAGTTCGTCCGGGGCAGGCGCCGCGGCGACCGCGTCAACGACGAGGCCGGCATCTTCGAGGGCCCCGGCGGTCGTGGGGCCGATGGCTGCTACGCGGTAGGCCGACGGGTCGACGGAGGCCGCCTGCTGCACAGCCTCAAGCCCCGAGGGACTGAAGAAGACAAGCCACGTCTCTCCAGCCGGAGACGGCAGATCGAGAGTGCTGCGCGTTCGCGTTTCGTACACCATCTGTTCTTCGAACGGGACCCCAGCCTCGACCAGTTGGTCAGGGAGCGTGTCGCGCCGACGATTGCCGCAGAGAAAGAGCAGCGGGGCAGCGGGACCATTGTCGACGATTCGCTGGGCGAGAGCCTCGGCCGTGCCGGCCTCTTCCCCCCGTGGTTGAAGGTCCACTTCCCGCAATCGCCCAGCCGTCTTCGGCCCGACCGCGTAGGCGGGCGCACCCCGCCATGCCTCGGCAAGTTCGGCCTCCGCAGAAAAGGCACGGTCGAGCGCCTCCGCCACGCGAGGACTCGTGGCAACAATCCCGGCATACTGCTTGCGCCGTCGGAGCCGCTTCCGCAGGGCGTCCTGATTCGGGAATACAAACGAGAGCACCGGCTCGCAGGCTGCACGCAGGCCGGCCTGGCTGAACGTAGCCCGGTACGGATCGGGATCGTCGGCCGACCGAAGGAGAATGACGTCTAGCGACTCGGGCATCGGCGGACCTGTTTGCTCTGGCAGTGTCAGGGACGAAAGGGCGATCCCGTGGGCTCCCGGCGCTGGTCGCCGAGCACCTCCTCCAGGATGGCCTCCCCGCCCGCCTCCAGAAGGTCAACGGCCAGTTGTCGGCCCACTTCTTCCCCGTCCTCCGGGTCGCACCGCCGCCGGTCCCGATAGTGCTCCGTTCCATCGAGGGCAGCGATGCACGCGTCCAGCACGAGCGTCTCCTCCTCCAGCCGCGCCCAGGCCCCGAGGGGCACCTGGCAGCCCCCCCCAACGCGTCGGAGGAAGGCCCGCTCAGCGACCGCAGCGTAGCCCGCGGGCGGATCGTGAAGCACGTCGTGCAGGAAGGCCCGGAGGGACTCGCCCTCTTCCCTGCATGCGATGCCCAGCGCTCCCTGGCCCACCGCCGGAATCATGATCGAAGGGTCGATGCGGTCGCGGATGTGGACCGAAAGTCCCAACCGCATGAGGCCGGCCACAGCGAGAACCATTCCGTCCCAGTCACTCTCGGTAAGCTTCTCGAGTCGCGTGTCAACGTTTCCACGAACAGGGACGATGTTGAGGTCTGAGCGCCACGTGAGCAGCTGAGCCGTGCGACGGAGGGACGAGGTCGCCACGGTCGCCCCCTCCGGGAGATCGTCGAGGTGCCCCTCGAACGACGGATGCGCCACGAAGGCGTCGAGCGGGTGTGGTCGCTCGCCGATGGCTGCGAGGGTAATTCCTCCAGGGACGGTGGAGGGAATGTCTTTAAGCGAGTGGACGGCCAGATCGACCTCGCCCTCGAGCAAGGCGCGATCCAACTCCTTCGTGAAGACGGCCTCGTCGCCAATCTCCGAGATTGGCGTATCGGTGGACTCGTCCCCCCGAGTCGTGATGGTTTCGAGTTCGGCCCTGTGGCCGGCTGCTTCGAGTTTCGAGCGTACGACGTTGGCCTGCCGCAGTGCCAGTTCACTGCTTCGAGTGCCAAGGACGAGAGGATCGGGAACCGGCATGACAGGGGCCTGGGGGGATTTGGATACAGACAGAGGAGGGAACGAGACCGTGAAAAGTCATCCGCAGGGGCGAATCGCACCGTGAGTCGGCGAGCCGGACGTTCACTCCGCCGATCCGGGTGCCTCCTGGGAGTCGTCGTGGGCCTCTGCCTGCAAGTTGAGCGCGTGCTGAAGGTGCTGGTCCTCCGCCCCATCGGTCGCCGGGTCGTGGGTGAGGTACGGACACCGGGAGGGAGCGTCCACGAGGTTGGGGCGGTCGTCCTCAGAGGCCTCCGGGAGAGACCGACGGGGAGGGTCGTCGGACGGAGCAAAGAGGGCGTGCAGCAGCTCGATGCCCTGCACGAAGTCGATGCTGTCGGGGTCGACGTTCTTCAGACGAACGATGGGCACCGCCAGGAGCTTCTGCATGATCGACTTCGTGAGACGGTCCACCTCCTCCCGATTCATGTCGGTGCGGTGGGCGTGACGCTCGACCTCCTGCTCCCGAATCGTGTCGAAGGTATTCCGGATGGCCTGGATTGCGGGCTCGAGCGCCTGCTGGTGAAACACCCACGTCACGAAGTCTTCGAGCAGCTCCTCACAAATCGACTCCGCCTCCGGAACGGCATCGGCCCGCTGCTCCTGTACCCCCTCCGTCCAGGCCTGCAGGTCGTCCAGATCGTAGAGCCGGTACCCCGAACGGTCGGCGACGGCCGGATCGACGTTCCGAGGCATGGCAATGTCGACGATCAGGGTTGAGGGGGCGTCGTCCTGCGCTGGCAGGGCCGAGGCGTGAAGGATTGGATCGGGCGCTCCCGTCGCGACGAAAACGAGGTCCGCCGCCCCGACGGCGTCGTGGCGGTGGCGCCAGGGTCTGGTCGTTCCGTCGTATGCGAGGGCCAACTCCCGGGCGCGATCGGAGGACCGGTTGACGACGGTCAGCGATTGGAGGGGCTCTTCCGTGAGGGCCTGAAGGGCGAGTCGCCCCATTTTGCCCGCTCCCACGAGGGCAACGTCGGTCTCCACGAAGGAGGTTGTGCGGGCATACGCTTCGAGATCCTGGCGAGCCATCTCTACGGCCGCCGTCGAGACGGAGGCGGCGCCCTGCTCGAGCGCCGTTTCCGACGAGACGCGCTTCGACGCACGAAACGCTGTGTGCAGGAGACGATGCATCAACGAGTGCACGGCCCCGGCGTCCACGGCCCGCTCGTAGGCAGCCTTGACCTGAGCAAAGATTTGGCTGTCTCCAAGCACAAGCGACCGTAGGCCGCTGGTGACCTGAAGGAGATGGCGCACCGCCGACTCGTCGCGGACCCGGAACGCAGCGTCTGACGGCCAGCCCTTCCCGGCCGCCTGCCCAAGCATCGCCTCGACCTGACGAACATCCGCCTCTGTGCCGTAAAGATAGGCCTCGGTCCGGTTACAGGTCGAGAGAATAACGACCTCTGCGCCCTCACTGAGGCTGAGATTATCGTACAGGGCCTCTTGATCCTCCGGACTCAACGCAAACTCCTCCGTTTGGTCAAGGGAGGCACATTCGTGATTAAGACCGGATGTATAGAACCTCATAGAGGCAACTCACATCCATTTAAGCACAACGCCGAAGTTATACATCACAGATCGTCCCCTGTTCACGAGTACTGCCTCCTGCCTACAGGAGGGGTTGAAGCAAAAATGAGTTGGGGGTAAAGGTTCGCAGAAGACCTAGGTCGTTGAGGCTGAGAACGTGTCGGCCGTCGGATCGAAAGCATCCAGAAGCCGGAGCACGGTTTGGGAGGAAGAGCGGGCAGCCTCTTCTAGAAATGCCTCGAAGTCGACATCCGAAGTGCCGTCAGCGCGGTCCGAGATGGCCCGGACGACCAAGTAAGGCACGTCGTTAACCGCGCACACCTGTCCCACGGCAGCTCCTTCCATTTCCACACAGTCCCCCTCTAGCTCTTCGCGGAGCTGCCGGCGATGCTCTTCGTCCTCAATGAATGTATCCCCTGTCAGCACCCGCCCCGGGCGGATGGTGTGGTCGGGGAGAGAGAGCGCCTGTGCACGCCGGCGGAGATCGGGGGCGGTTTCGAAAAAGCGGAGGTCAGTGAACGGAATTTGTCCGCGGGGCAGCCCAAGAAAGTCCACGACGACGTCGTGCTGGACGCAATCCTCCGCCACCACGATGTCTCCAATGTCGAGCGCCGGGTTCACCGCCCCGGCGGACCCGGTGCAAACGATGGCTTGGGCGTCGAACACGTCGATCAGCAGCTGGGCGCAGAGGGCGGCGTTCACCTTCCCGACTCCGGCCCGCACGAGCACCAGATCGTGGCCCTGCCAGCGGCCCTCGTGAAAGGCAAGGCCCGCTCGTTCAGTAGTGGCCTGGAGCGTGCATTGCTCCAAGTAGAGCTCCATTTCGATGTCCATTGCGGACATGATGGCCAACGGCATAAGTAGGAAGACCTAATTCATCGCATCAAGTATTCGTCAACGGGACCTCGGTAGATCACACGTCGATCGGTATCGGACACCTCACCGATGATCGCTCCGAGTAGCCCTCCAACCACACTACCGATTACGCCCCAGTACAGTCCGATTAGAGCCCCAAACCCACAATACGACGACGATTCTCCACAGTCCTGCGTAACTCCCCGCACGAGTGAGATGCCTGCCAGGATCGTGCCCGGAGCAGCCCCCGCAGCGAGACCGATAAATCCTCCTCCCCCTCCTACGTGTGCTTCGATCCGCTGCACGGCGTGGATGGACCGGCAGCGGGTCTTCTCATCCCTGTCCGGCAGGGGTGGGCGCTCCCACCGGCCGGGTCCTGCAGGATCCATATGAATCCGGTAACAGATGGAATCCGGCGACACGCGAACGTATTCCGCATCTGGAATCCGCTCTCCGGAGACCCACAGGATGGTCGCGTCGGCCTGGTCGAGGACCTGGTTGATCTCGGACAGCTGAGTGGGCGGCTGTGCAATCTCGGGACCGCTCGCGCAGCCGATGAGGATCGGGAGCAGGGAGGCAAGGAGAACGTAGACTGGGCAGCGCATCTCACCGGAGCTCTGCGGAGCGGGACTGCGTCGGGTTGACGGAGCCGCAGGCGGTGCCGGTCAAGTAACGGTTGGAGCCGTCCTCCACGTCCACGACTACTACCGCACAATGGAGCCTTCTTCTGCGTCGGTAGTCACCGGCACGAAGGTCCCATCGGGCTCCTCGGCCATCAGCACCATGCCCTGGCTCTCGAACCCGAACATTTCCTTCGACTCCATATTGGCCACGACCACTACGTCGAGGCCGATCAGGTCGTCGGGATCCATCTGCTCGGCTACGCCCGCCAGCATCTGGCGCTCCTCAAGGCCGATGTCGACCTCCAACCGCAGGAGCTTGTCCGCGTCCGGCACTGGCTCCGCAGCGGTGACGGTGCCGGCTCGGAGATCGAGGTCCGTAAAGTCGTCGAACGAGATGGGATCTTTGAGGTCGTCGGGCATCTGATCGGAAGAGGCGGGTTCGGAAGATTGGCTGCGGGCCCGCTCGCGGAGCTTCTCGATCTGGGCCTCGATTCGTTCGTCGTCGATCTTTTCGAAGAGTGGTTCCGGCTCGCCGAGGGGGTGTCCGGGGGAGAGGAGCGGCCGGGCGGCGTCCTCCCAGCCGAAGGCGTCGTCCGGATCGGCACCGGGCGTGCTCGTGCGCACCGGGTGCAGGCGCAAGGTGTCTCGCAGCTGTGCCGCGGCGCTGGGCAAAATCGGCTCGAAGAGAATCGAGAGCGCCGCACAGACCTGTAGACTGATGTGAATGGTGTTCGCGCAGGCCTGAGGGTCGTCCTCGTGCGTGTGCCACGGCTCCGTCTCATTCAAATACTTGTTGCCGCGGCGGGCCAGCTCCATCGTCTCGAAGACCGCCTCCCGCGTCCGGTACTCTTCGTAGGCGGTGCCCACCGTGCCGGGCACCTCGCGGATGGCCTCCAGCATGGCTTGGTCCGTCTCCGAGGGGGCCTCCAGAGGAGGCACTGTGCCGTCGAAGTAGCGATGAACGAAGGTAAGAGTGCGGTGGACGAAGTTTCCAAAGACGTTGGCAAGCTCGCCGTTGACCCGTCGCTGGAACTCTTCCCAGCTAAAGTCGGCGTCCCCCGTCTCCGGAAGAGTTGTGGCCAGCGCGTAGCGGAGCAGATCCGGGCCGTGGCGCTCATCTTCAAAGTCGTCGAGATACTCATGGAGCCACACGGCCCAGCCCCGGCTCGTCGAAAGCTTCTGCCCTTCGAGATTCAGAAATTCATTCGCCGGTACATTCTCCGGCAGGACGTACTCGCCATGCTGCATGAGCATGGCGGGAAACATGATGCAGTGGAAGACAATGTTGTCCTTCCCGATGAAGTGGACGAGATCGGTCTCCTCATCCTGCCAGTAGTCTCGCCACCGCTCGGGCGTGCCCTGCTGGCGGGCCCATTCCTTGGTGGCCGAGATGTAGCCGATGGGCGCGTCGAACCAGACGTAGATCACCTTCCCCTCCGCCTCCAGGCCGTGCCGGGCCGCCACGTCCTCGGGCACAGGCACTCCCCACGGCACGTCCCGGGTAATGGCACGGTCCTTCAGGCCGTCGTCGAACCAGCTCTGAATCTGACCGAGGACGTTGTTCTTCCACTCGGGGTGGTCGTTGATCCAGGCTTCGAGGTCCGGCTGGAGGTCTCCAAGCGGCAGGTACCAGTGCGTGGTCTCCTTCAGCTCCGGCGATGCGTCCGTGAGCGTGCTCTGGGGACGTTCGAGCTCGGTGGGGCTCAATGACGAGCCGCACTGCTCGCACTGATCGCCGTACGCCTCCTCGTAGCCGCAGACCGGACAGGTCCCGACGACGAAGCGGTCGGCCAAAAACATCTCCGCCTCCGGGTCATAGAGCTGCTCTTCGGTCTTGAGCTTGAAGAGGTCTTTCTCGTCGAGCACGCGGAAAAAATCCTGCGTCGTCTCGACGTGCGTCTCGCTGGAGGTGCGCCCGTAGTAGTCGAAGCTCATCCCGAACCGCTCGAAGTTGTCACGGATTTGGGGATGGTAGGTATCGATAATCTCCTGCGGGTCCCGATCCTCCCGAATGGCCCGCATGAGAATGGCGACGCCCATCTCGTCGGAGCCACAGATGAAAGCGACGTCTCGCCCCCGGAGCCGCTGGTACCGCACGAACAGGTCAGCGGGCAGGTACGCCCCGGCGAGGTGACCGATGTGGACCGGACCGTTGGCGTACGGCAGGGCTGCGGTGACGAGGAGACGCTCGGTCGGAGAGGAATCGGCCATTAGAAAAGAGAGGCTTCGGATGTGTAGTATTTGGGAGTTCCGAGAGTTGATGTTGCGTATTGCGTTTTCTTTTCTCTCGACGTTGATATTGCGAGATACGGAGTACGCAACGCGAAACGATCCTCAGTTGAAGCTCACCCCATCCAGCGGATCTCCTTCTCGCTTGCGCAGCGCCTCCTCGGCGAACCACGCCTCGTCCACCTCCTTCGTCGTGTCTGGGAGGTTATCGTGGGGCTTCTCGTATCCGTCGATGTCCTTCAGCCACACCAGGGTCTTGGTTCGCTCCGTACCGTCGCGCGCCTCGAAGGAGACATCTTTCTCTCGGGCGGCACACGTGCCCTCGGCCTCGCCGTAGATGCCCCCGTGCTTCGGGTGGCGGAGGAGAATCCGGACCCGCTCTCCGTAATCGAACCGGCTGTCTTCAAAATCGGCTTCGCTGTACGTTGCCACGATTCTTCGTTATTCTATTCTCGGTGTCAACAGAACGATAGACGACGGCGTGTTTCTATCACAGAGTATAAGAACTAATGGCCTCTTGTGCGTGTTCGAGGCCCGTGAGCCACTCGTGAAAATGCCCTGCACGGGTGCCTGGTTCTTTCGGATTGAGAACCGTTCCTGCGGGTTGTTTCTCAGCCCAGCCGCCGGTGTGCAGTTCCGTTCCGGAGAGGCCGGGCCTCTGGAGCGATCCGGACGACATCACCCTCCAATACGCTTATTTCTCGGATCGACGTTCATCTCCCCGATGTCCGACTCCTCATTCCCTCCTCGCACCGCCACCGTCGAGCGAGCGACCACCGAGACCGAGGTGTCCGTGGATCTGACAGTGGACGGCGATGGTACCTACGACGTCGACACGGGAGTGGGCTTCTTCGATCACATGCTCGAACTCTTCGCCAAGCACGGGGGGCTCGACCTGACAGTTCGCTGTGAGGGCGACCTTGCGGTCGGTGAGCACCACTCCGTCGAGGACGTGGCCATCGGGCTGGGGCGGGCATTGCGGCAGGCACTCGGCGACAAGACCCGCATCGCCCGCTACGGACACGCCTACGTACCGATGGACGACGCGCTCGCCCGGGCCGTAATCGACCTTTCGGGCCGCAGCTACTGCCGCATGGAGGCGGCCTTCGACCGGGATCGCGTCGGCGACCTCGCGACCGAGATGGTCGAGCATGTGTGGCGCTCGGTGGCCGAGCACGCGCGCTGCAATCTGCACCTCACGGTTCTGCGGGGCCACAACGACCACCACAAGATTGAGGCGCTCTTCAAGGCGGCAGCCCGGGCCCTCCGCGCCGCCGCTCGCCGAAGTCCGGACCGCGCCGAGGTGGCCTCAACCAAAGGAACGCTGTAGGGCCGACCAGGGACCGGTCGATTCGCTTTCAGCCCCAATGAATTTGGAGGTAGCGTCTCGGGCGTAGAGCTCACAAATTGCCTTAGTAAGAAGCTTGTACTTTCCTCGCGCACACTTGCTAACGCGTTGTAATCTGATCTGGTATGCTCACTGACGAAACGGTGACCGTCATCGGGGCCGGAAACATTGGTCGTGCCCTCATCGGGGGGATGATCGGCGGGGACCTGATTGCTTCTGAGAACGTCATCGCTACGCGGCGGACCCAATCCGCCCTCGACGAGATGGCCGAGGAGTTTCCGGGACTCCGCACCACCACCGATAACGTAGCCGCCGTCCAGGACGCCTCGATCATTCTCCTCACCATCAAGCCGCAGAGTCGGGCCGAGGTGATTACCAACATCCGCGATCACGTCGAACGTGATGTGCTCGTGATCAGCGTGCTGGCCGGCATCACGACCGAGCGTCTCCAACTCGGCTTCGGTCAGGATCAGCCGGTGGTTCGAGCCATGCCCAACACGCCGGCCCTCGTGGACGTGGGGGCAACGGCCCTCACAGCGGGCACCTACGCGACGGACGATCATCTCCAGCAGGCACGCTCCATCTTCGAGGCGGTGGGGGAGGCCGTGGTGGTGCCCGAAGAGCACATGGACGCCGTCACGGGCCTTTCGGGCAGCGGCCCCGCCTACGTGTACATGTTTATCGAGGCCCTCACAGATGCGGGCGTGAAGCAGGGCATGTCGCGCAAGGACGCGTCGAAGCTTGCGGCGCAAACTGTGTATGGGGCCGCCAAGCTCGCAATCGACACCGGCAAGCACCCGGCCATCCTCCGCGACGAGGTGACCACACCGGGCGGGACGGCCATCGCCGCCGTGTCATCGCTGGAAGAGCACGGCCTCCGCACGATGCTGATCAACGCCGTGGGCACTGCCACCCAGCGGTCCGAAGAGTTGAACGACGAATGACGGTGCCCGCGGGGACCAGTTTTCAGGACTCGACTGTCGGCTCGTCGCCCCGCCCAACTCGACTCTCACTACCCGAGACTTGACCCTGAAATGGTTACGATCATCGACTACGGCATTGGCAATCTCCGCTCGATCGAGAAGGCCTTCGGACAGACGGGCGCGGAGGTGCTTCGCACGGACGACCCCGAAGTCGTGGCGGACGCCGACCGGCTGGTGCTCCCGGGCGTGGGAGCGTTTGGGGCCTGCATTGATGAGATCCGCCGCCGCGATCTGGAGGATCCGATTCACGCCGCCATCGATCGCGGTACGCCCTTCCTGGGCGTCTGCGTGGGAATGCAACTCCTGTTCGAGACGGGCCACGAGAAGGGGACACACGAGGGGCTCGGGGTGCTCCCCGGCCACGTCGTTCACTTCCGGGACGCCGAGGGGGACATGCCGTCGGATGCAATCGTCCCCCACATGGGCTGGAACACAATCGAGCCGACCCGCGAGAGCCCGCTTCTCGACGGCTTCGGGGACGGGGCGCACGTCTACTTCGTGCACTCGTACCACCCGGTCGCAGGCCGACCCGACGACGTCCTCGCGACGACGACGTACGGCCACAAATTTCCGTCAATCGTGCAACGCGACCACGTCTCCGGCGTGCAATTTCACCCAGAGAAGTCTCAGGCCGCGGGGCTCCGGCTGCTGGAAAACTTTGCCACGCAGTTTCACTCCACTGGGTCTGTCCACGCGGCCTGACCCTCAGATCGACAGACCTCCCCCCGTTCTCGTCCTCCCATGGCTCTTGTCATTCCCGCCATTGACCTGCGCGGCGGCCGCTGTGTGCAGCTCCACCAGGGCGACTACGACGACGAGACCATCTACTTCGACGACCCAGTGAAGATGGCGAAGCTGTGGCGCGTACAGAACGCCAAGACGCTTCACATGGTCGACCTTGACGCGGCGCGGGGCGAGGGCGAGCACAACCGATCCGTCATCGAAGAGGTGTGTAGCACCCTCGACATTCCGGTTCAGCTCGGCGGGGGCATCCGCACCATGGACCAGGTTGAGACTGCCCTGGAGATGGGTGTGTACCGGGTCATTCTGGGGACCGCGGCCGTGCGGAATCCGGGCCTCGTGGAGGCGGCGATCGACGCATTTTCTGCCCGGCGTGTGGTGGTGAGCATCGACGCGCGGGACGGAGAGGTGCGGACGGAAGGCTGGACGGAAGGGTCGGGCCTCGACGCCGTCGCATTCGCCCAAAACATGGAACGCCGGGGGGTCCGCCGCTTCGTTTACACCGACATCAGCCGGGACGGCACGATGGAAGGCCCGAACATCCAGGCGTACCGGACGCTGGGACAGCACCTGTCGGAGGCAAAGATTACCGCCTCTGGGGGCGTGGGCGACCACGAAGACCTACTCGCCATCGAGGCGCTCGAGCCGTACGGCGTCGACTCCGTGATCGTGGGCACGGCGCTCTACGAGAACCGCTTCCCCTGCCAGCAGTTTTGGGCGTGGCAGGATACGGACACGGTCGACCTCGACGCGTTCTCGACGGCGTCCCTCCGCCCGGAACCGTCTCCGGACGAGTAGTTCGTTTTTTTGCCCTCCGCTCCTCATCCTGCACGCCACGACCTTAGCCCGTTTATGCTCGCCAAGCGCATCATCCCGTGCCTCGACGTCGACGAGGGCCGCGTCGTGAAGGGCATCAACTTCGTCGACATCCGCGATGCCGGCGACCCTGTGGAACAGGCCCGGACCTACGACGCCGCCGGGGCCGATGAACTGGTCTTTCTCGACATCACCGCGACCCACGAAGGGCGTGACATCATGCGCGACGTGGTGCGCCGCACCGCCGATCAGATCTTCATTCCCCTGACCGTCGGGGGCGGCCTCCGCTCGGTGGAGGACCTGCGGGCAATGCTGCAGGCCGGCGCCGACAAGGTGGCCATTAACTCCGCGGCCGTCAAGGATCCCTCCCTCATCGCTCGAGGGGCCGAGGCCTTCGGCAATCAGTGCATCGTCGTAGCGATCGATGCGAAGCGGCGGGACGGCGAGGGGCCCGACTGGGAAGTAGTCGTGCACGGCGGGCGAAAGCCGACGGGCCGGGATGCGATCGACTGGGCCGTGGAGGCGGAGGAGCGGGGCGCCGGAGAGCTTCTCCTGACCTCGATGGACCGCGATGGGACCAAGGACGGCTACGACCTGGAGCTTCTCCGGGCCATTACCGAGCGTGTGCAGATCCCGGTTATCGCCTCCGGCGGGGCCGGCGCGCTGGAGCACCTGCGGGACGGACTGGTTGAAGGAGGGGCGAGTGCGGTGCTGGCAGCATCCATCTTTCACTTTGGCGAGTACACCGTCGGCGAAGCGAAGGACTACCTGCGCGACGCCGGCCTTCCGATCCGTCCTGCCCCGAACGAATGGACCGACCGTCATGTCACGACCGAGTGATCGTTCCCCGAAGGCCGCCACCCGGCTGCTGAAGGGCGCAGCTCTCCTCTTCGCCGCCATCGGCGGAAGCATGGCCGCTTGGGGGCTCGACAAGTGGATCCGCTATCCGGAAATGCAGGCACGTCAGTTTGGGATGGACGCCCCTCTCTGGCCTGCGTTCACGCTTTTCGTTCTCGCCGCCACGATCATCATCGTGTGGCTTCTATGGAGAACCGCCGGACGGGTCGAGCAGGGGGAAGACCTCTTCAGCCAGCGCCATCGGCGGCGCCCCTCCGATTCGACCGGTCCATCGGACCGCCCGCACGCCGAGTAGGCCCTTTGCGCTTCGGGGCAAGGCCCGATTCGATGGGTTCTGCGCGCAGGCAGTCGTCTCAGTTGCTCGTCGATACGGCAGTCAGGAGGTCGTCGAGCATCTCGCGTGCCACCCTGTAGATGTCGTCAACCTCGCTCGCCCGCGGACCGGCCACATTGAGAACGTGTACGTCGTGGCCCGCCCCCCAGTCCCGAATGGTCGACGTTGGGGCCGTGTCGGACAGGCGCACGTGCAGGACCGGCTGACCCTGGTGCTCGGCCGCCGCCCGCGTGAGGGCCGTGCCGCCTTCGAGCGGGTCCGGGGCCAGGATGAGGGTGCCATCACTGTCCCGCACGTTCCACCGCGTCCGCTGTGCGTATTCGTCTGAGGGTGTTTCTGTGAGGGGATACCGGTCCGGGATCCGGCCATCTTCGGCGCGGCGACCCGCGGGGCACCACCCGCCCACGTCTACCCCGGCAGCCAGGGCTGCGTCCAGCGCAGCCCGGTCAACGCCGGTCTGCCCGCCCGAGACGATCTTCTGGATCTGCATGGCAGCTGCTGATTGATCCCAAAAATCCGCATAAGCGTGAACCTTTCCTCCCCAGATCCGGTTTCGGTGGACTGATCATTCGCGTGCTGATCCCTCCTCCGTCATGCGCCTATTTGCCGCGGTCGACGTGCCGGACTCGCTCCGCGAGGCCCTGTCAGCCTTTCAGGACGAGGGCGACCTCGACGCCCGGTGGACATCGCCGGAACAGTTTCACGTGACCCTCCGCTTCATCGGAGACGTGGATGAGGAGCAGGCGCGCCGGTACGAGACGGCCCTTTCGGGCGTAGACGTGCCTCCCGCTCAGTATATTCCCTACGGCCTCGACGTGATTCCCTCCCGTCGCTCCCCCCGCGTGCTGATACTCGGGCTGGAGCGGACCGACTCCATGATGGCCCTTTACAACGCCGTGAGCGAAGTTCTGGAGTCTGAAGGTCTCGAGCCCGAGGGGCGTACCTACCGTCCCCACGTCACCATCGCTCGCCTCGACGACGCCCGTCGTGAGGCGGTTCATTCCTTCCTCCAGGCCCACGAGGAGTACTCGTTCGATCCCTTCGAGGCCGACCAATTCGTCCTGTACGAGAGCACGCTCACTCCGGAGGGGGCAATCCACGAACCCATTGCCACCTACGAACTGGCCTCGTAACACCAGCCGGCGGTCCGGAGGGTCGAGCAGTTCTCGAGGCGACGTCCCGTGGGACGCGCTGGGGACCGCCGCTCGGGTCTCTGCCACGCCTGCAAACCGGATTTCCAATAGCCGTTCACGCCCGATGTCCATCCGTACCCTTCCCACCGTGATCGGCCTACTCACGCTTCTCGCGTCCGTGAGCGTGGCTCAGGACACCCTCTCCCTGGATGCCCTGAAAGCCCGATACGAACGGATCGATGATCTCCGGGCCTCCTTTACCCAAACGATCCGCTCGGAGATCGCCGGCGACTCGACTCAGATTCGGGGCCAAGTCCTGCTGTCGGGCAACAAGTATCGCGTGGAGACCCCGAGCCAAACCGTCGTAACCAACGGAAAAACGACCTGGATCTACTCACCTGCAGACAGTCAGGTCGTCATCAACGATGCGGAGAAACGAACGTCGACGATTACGCCGCAGACGTTCCTCACCACCTCGACGGATCAGTACAAAACCACCTCGACCCGATCGGTGACGAAGAACGGGGTTCCCCACACGGTGCTATCCCTGGAGGCGACGGCGTCGTCCACTCGGTTCAAAACGGCCACCCTCTGGGTGCGCCGCTCGGATCGCCTCGTGACCCGTCTCCGCGCGACTGACCGGAACGCATCGACCCTGACGCTCGATCTGCGGGACCTTACAGTCGACCCGTCGCTTTCGGGCACGCCCTTTCGCTTCTCTCCGCCCGATGGCATCGAGGTGGTCGACCTTCGTTCGAACACCTCCCAGTGAGCAGAGCCCCCCGACGTCTGTGCTTCTTGACAAATGGTTCCTGAAAGTGTGCTCACCCGACGCCGACTGCTCCAAATTGGCAGTTTCCTTTTGGCCGGTGGCCTTCTGGCCCTGGCCCTCTACGGCGTCGACCTCACGAAGATCGCCGACGCCTTCCGGGAGGCCGACTATCGGTGGGTGCTCCCGCTGCTCGGGCTGACCATCGTGGCCAACCTGCTCCGGGCGTGGCGGTGGCAAATCCTCATTGAAGCCCTTCCCTCCTCGTCCCCGTCCACGTCTTCCTCCGGGATGAGCGCCCCGCGAATGCTCGAAGCGTCCTTTTCCTCCGTCATGATCGGGTACATGGTGAATTACGTGGCCCCCCGGATGGGCGAAGTGGCCCGCACCGCAAACCTTTCGGCCCGATCCCGTTATTCGTTCAGCAGCCTCTTCGGAACCGTCGTTTCTGAGCGCATCTTCGACACCGCGGTCCTGGGCCTGGCGCTGCTCAGCACCGTTGCGATCCTTTTCAATCGACTCGACGTGCTTCGAGAGCAATTTCTCGGGCCGGCGTGGTCTCGGCTCCAGTCGATCCCGACCGCCTGGGTGGTCGGTGGGACACTCGGAGCGCTGCTGCTCACGGCAGTGGTGGCATCTCTGCTGCAGGGAACTCTTCGTCGTGAGGACTCGTCCGTCGGCCGACTCTGGCGGGAGACGGTTAAGCCGACCCTGCTCTCATTCAACCAGGGCATGAGGACGCTTCTGGACTCGCCCCGACGGGGGGCGATTCTCCTGTCCACCGTCGGCATGTGGGGAGGATACCTCCTGATGGCGTATCTTCCGTTCCGGATGCTCCATCTAGCAGAGCCCTACGGCATCGGCATTCTTGACGCCTGGGCACTGATGGCCATCGGGGCGCTGGGACTCCTGGTGCCCTCCCCCGGTGGGATCGGGTCCTACCACTACATCACGCAGCAGGCGCTCTATCATCTCTACGGGGTTCCGCAGGCCGAAGCCCTCACCTATGCCGTGCTCACCCACGGCGCGCAGTTCGTGTTTTACGTCCTGACGGGGGGCATCGTGATCTTCTACCAGGGGACTGGCCTCCGTCCCCTCCTGGCGTTCTGGCAGCAACAGTCCCCGCCCGCCGCCTCTGAGTCAGGCTCATAGGTCGGTGCCTGCAGACCGTAGATTCGACTCTCAGGAGCGTTCGGCCAAGTCGTTCCGAGCAGGCCTACCGCGGGAGGCGGTCGATGCCGACCATCGAGTATATTCCGCTCCGGAGGGAGAGCCAGAGAAACTTGAAGAAGGTGTTGCCCTCTTCGTGGCGGTGCCGGATCTGCCCGACGTGGAAGGGTTCGTCGTTCGGCAAATTGTTGGACCGTAGCGCCAGGCCGTTCACGACGAACGTTTTGAGGCGGTTTTTGAGGCCCCGTTCCCCAGTCGCCTTTTCTAACGTCTCGATTTCGAGATTCCGGTAGACACTCCGCAGCGACCCAGAAGCCGATCCCTGCTCGACGTCAGCCTGGAACCAGAGGCTGTCGACCTGCCCACGCTCGATGCGCACCCCACCCAGATGGACGAACGTCTCGTTCAGGGCCGTTGCGTCCATGGCCCCGAGTCGCCCTTCAAACGAGAGCGATAGGCGACGGGCGCGGAGCGGCACGCGGAGGGTTGCCCGGAGGCGCCCGGCCCCGTTCACGTCGGTCCGGAGCACGGCGACTGCGGGGTGGGACGGCGTCATCCGCCGGGGACTGTTGGTTACGTTGTAGAGGGTCGCCCAGAGATTCTCGAAGGAAATGGCCCCTGCGTGCTGGGCTTTTTCGGCCCGCTTAACGTACCGAATCGCGCTGTCGCGGATCCGTATGGTGTCGATGCGAAACACGTTCTCGAAGGCTCGTGCCACCTCGTGCGGCATCGGGGGCGGCGGGTCCCGCGGCTTCGGCGGAAGGTGGTTGTCCCGGTACACGCTCAAGTGCATCGACTCAATTCGGGCCCGGTCTGCGTGGAACGTGCTGTCCCGGACGAACCGGTCAACCCGAAACCCTTCCACCGATATCCGGCGCGCGACCGTGCGGATACGGTTCACGCGGTGCTCGTGCCGACGCATGAACACCGAATCCGAGACCGTCGGGGTGAAGCGGATCTGCTCCACCGTCAGGATCGAGTCCGGCTTCGACACCCGGCTGGACCCGATCCGGAGGCTGTAGGGCCGTTCTGGAAAGATCCTCCGGTAGCCCCCGACCGCTCCCTGGGAAAACTGAGCCGCTAGGACCTGAGCGGGAGGCCGGTCCGCCAGCGCGTCGGTCGACAGGCTGTCGAGCCGCAGCGAAACGTCCCAGAGGGAGTCCCGCGGCTGGCCCTCGCCGCGGTTGGCGACGAACGTTCCTCCGTCGAGACGAAACCGGTGAATCATAACGTTCCGCAGCGGACCGAGCGATAAGGCCATCCCCCCACTTGGCGCCACCCAGGAGTCGTGGGGCGCAGTTGCCCGTCCTTCTGCTCCCTCCACCCGTACCTGGAGACCGTGAAGGCGGACCGCGTCGAGGATCAGGAGTCGATGCCGCACGAGCGACCACAGGTGAATGCCCTTCAGACGAACCGTCGAAACCGAAGCCTGGACTCGACGAGGAAGAGCAGGGTTCCAGATCTGTGGCTGCACAGTCGTCGGCAATCCTGGACTCACCGAAATCCCGCGGAGTTGAAGGGACCGATCGAGGAGCCCCCATTCCACGCTCTCAACTTCGACGCGGTAGTGCTCTACAGGGGTGTTGGCCAGCGCGTGGTTGAGCCGCCGCTGGAGATACTCGGCATCGATAACGGTCCAGAAAGTAACGAAGGCAGCGAGCGCTCCGGCGCCCAGGATCGACGTCCCAATCCCAATCCATCGCAGCGCGGTGCGCCCGGGGACGTAGGAGGAATCGGTCGAGGGCTGCTCCGAACCGCCCATCGAAACTGGTAGAAATCTGTTGGAAGTAGTTGGCCCAGCCCGGTTGGTTTTGTTCGGCCGGTGTGCGGGATCAACATCAAGATAGAAACTGATTCGACCGATCCGAAATGCGGTGCTGACGAACGAGCCTCACAGTTTGGGGGAGGGCTGAGGCACCGGAGCCCCCCCTCGGTCCGGCTCTCTCCTTGATGGAGCGGCTGTGGAGCCGATCCTGGCGCCGTGGAGTCCAGCTTTTCGCAGAATATTGCTGGCAGGATGCAGGGCCTCTACTTTCCTTTATCCAATGCAAGTCTTCCTTCCGCAATTCTACTCACAGTTGCCTCTGACTCCCATGAAAGTTACTGTGATCGGTGCCGGCAACGTCGGGGCCACCGCCGCAGAGTGTGTCGCTCGTCTGGACGTGGCCCAGGAGGTCGTGATGGTCGACATCAAAGAGGGCATGCCTCAAGGCAAGGCCCTGGACATGATGGAGTCGGGTCCCATTCACGGGTTTGATACCCGGATTACGGGCACCAACGACTACGGGCCGACCGAAAATTCGGACGTGTGCATCATCACGGCCGGCCTGCCGCGCAGTCCCGGCATGAGTCGCGACGATCTGCTGGCCAAGAATACGGAAATTGTCGGCGGGGTGACCGAACAGTTCGTGGAGGGCAGCCCCGACAGCACCATTATCGTGGTTGCGAATCCCCTCGACGTCATGACGTACGTCGCCTACGAGGCGAGCGGCTTTCCGACGCACCGCGTGATGGGCATGGCGGGCGTGCTCGACACCGGTCGCTTCCGGGCGTTCATCGCCGACGCGCTGGACGTGTCCATTCGCGATGTGCAGGCGCTCCTCATGGGCGGACACGGGGATACGATGGTGCCGCTTCCCCGCTACACCACGGTCGGTGGCATTCCGGTCACCCAACTGCTCGACGACGATACGATTGACAACATCGTGGAGCGCACGAAGGGCGCGGGCGGCGAAATCGTAGACCTGATGGGCACCTCCGCCTGGTACGCCCCGGGTGCCGCCGCGGCCGAGATGACGGAAGCCATCCTCAAGGACAACAAGCGTATTCTCCCCTGCGCGGCCTACTGCGACGGCGCGTACGACCTCCACGACCTCTTCATCGGCGTGCCGGTGAAGCTGGGGACCGACGGCGTCGAGGAGATCATCGAGGTCGAGCTCAGCAGTGACGAGCGGGACTCGCTGGAGGCCTCCGCCGAGCACGTTCACGGCAATCTTGAGGACCTCGAACGCCTCCGCGAAGAGGGAGAGATTGGGTAGCCCCCGGATGCCCCTTCAGAAGGGCGCGACCTTCCGTAAAGGATCGGCGGGCTCACGGTGCTCGTCCGGATGCGCCTCGTCGTGGCGCCGGGGCTCCAGGTGGGCCGTGACGTGCACCTCCTCGTCCGGAAAGAGGGCATCGACGCGGTCTTCAACCTCGTGGGATCGGGCATGGGCCTCGTGGATGGGCATGTCGCCCGGAAACATGAGGTGGTATTCAATCCACACCTGATCGCCCGATCGGCGGTGGCGTACCTGGTGGACCCCCGCGATCAGGTCCTCGTCGACGGCCGAAGAAAGCTCGTCCAGTAGGGCCCTCGTGGCCTCGGGATCGGCCTCGTCCATGAGGCCGTGCACGGAGCGGCGCAGCAGGCGGGAGGCCGTCCACAGGATGTTGCCCGCCACCAGCAGTCCCACGGCGGGGTCGAGCCACCGGATGCCCGTGAGCCAGACGAGCCCAACGCCCACAACGACGCCCAGGCTCGTCCACATGTCGGTCATTACGTGCTGGCCGTTGGAGACCAGAACAATGCTGTTGGTGCGACGGCCAGTGCGGATCAAATATTGCCCCAGCACGAGGTTGACGATCGTGAGGCCCCCGATTAGGTAGAGGCCAATGTCAAGCTGTTGAAGCTCCGCCCCGGCAATCAGATCGTGGACGGCCGTCCATGCGATTCCGGCCGCGGCGATGAGGATGAGCGTCCCCTCCACGGCGGACGCGAAGTACGAGATTTTTCCGTGCCCGTACGGATGGTCTGGATCTGGGGGCGTTGCTGCGTACCAGAGGCTGAACCCGGCAAAACCAGTGGCAAAGAGGTGAATGACCGACTCGGCGGCATCGGAGAGGATGGCAGTGCTCCCGGTAAGATAGGCCGCCGTGATCTTTCCCGCCAGCATGAGGAACGAAACCAAAAAGCTCGCGACCATGGCCCGCCGGCGGGCTCGGAAGGCCGCAACAGGCTCGGTGGCGGAATGCGAGCGTGTAGTGTTCATGGTTTGAAGTCTTACATGGCCGATCTCTCTGGGTTCGCAGTGCAGTTTCCGGGTTCGTTCCCGCATCCCCCCACACATTGTTCTTGACCCCTTTTCCACTCATGCTCCTTCCCTCCTACCGATTTCTCGGCGACACCGGCGTGAAGGTGTCCCCTCTCTGCCTGGGTACCATGTCCTTCGGTGGGGCCGCAGACCGGGACACCGCCGCCGCGATGGTTCGGCGCTGCCGCAAGGCAGGGATCAACGTCTTCGATTGCGCCAATGTCTACGAAGACGGCCGCTCCGAAGAGATTCTGGGCGACCTCGTGGCCGACTGCCGGGACGAGGTCGTGCTCACGACGAAGGCGTACTTCCCCACCGGCGACGATCCGAACGCCCGGGGCGCGAGCCGTTACCATTTGGTCCGGGCCGTTGAAAACAGCCTGCGGCGTCTCGGCACTGACCGGATCGATGTGCTCTTCATCCATCGGTTCGACGACGAAACCGCTCTGGAGGAGACCCTCCGCGTCCTCGACGATCTCGTGCGGCAGGGCAAGGTTCTCTACCTCGGGGCCTCCAACTTTGCCGCCTGGCAGGTGATGAAGGCCCTCGGCCGGCAGCGCGCCGAGGGGTGGACGCCGTTCCACGTCCTCCAGCCGATGTACAACCTGACCAAGCGGCAGGCCGAGGTTGAGCTCCTACCGATGGCCCAGAACGAAGACCTGGGGGTCCTGAGCTACAGTCCACTCGGCGGCGGCCTCCTCACGGGCAAATACGGCGTCGATCGGCGCCCGGCCGAGGGACGGCTCGTCGAGAACCCAATGTACCAGACCCGCTACGGCGAGGACCTTCACTACGAGGTGGCCGAGCGCTTCACCGCGTTCGCCGCGGAACACGGATACGATCCCGTATCGCTGGCCGTGGCGTGGGTGGCCCACCACCCAGCCGTGACCGCCCCCATCATTGGCGCCCGCAATCTGGAGCAACTGGAAGGCTCCCTCGGCGCGCTGGAGATCGACATGACGCCCGACCTGCGCGAAGCGATCAGCGATCTGTCCCCGACGCCTCCTCCAGCCACCGACCGCACCGAAGAGCGAACGGAGCACACCTACGGCAACCGCTAACCCCGCATTCTCCATCGCACACCCCCGTTTCAATGGCATGGCCTGGTACACGCTACAGGACGATTCGTGGAGCCAGCAGTCCTCGCCCCCACCCGGAGGATTTTGCCTCCATGTCCGCGCCGAAAACACGGGCGCTCCGGAGGTCCGAGCCCTTGCTGACGGCCAAGAATTCTTTCACCTGTCTGGGGTGACGCCTCGACCGACGGCAGATACAACGCACACAGTGGCCCGCATTGATCCCGATACCGCGACGGGGGTGCGTCTCTTTGCCGTACACGCCGATGGCCGGGACCTGACGTTTGAGGACCGCCGTCCGGACGACCACCGGCGCGACAGGACGGAACAGGCTCTCCAACACGCCCGGTCGTCGTTGAACGAAATCCTCGTTCCCGTCTACATCGATGACGTGATCGAGGAGCTTAGCGAGCGGGTCTCAGGACTCGTGGCCCTCCACACTGCACAGTACGAAGACAAGAAGAGCGCGTCTTGGACATACTTCCGTACCTCGGTGTTCGACGACGGAGACCTTGCGCTTGAGGAGGAGTACGGCTCGATCTGATGCACGCGCAGGAGTCAACGCCTCCCCTGAGCGTCTTTTTACTGCGGGGACCCGAGACTCTCAGGCGCCTTCTGTTGTCCGCTCAGCGCTCTCCAGTAGGGGACCTAGACAGGTGCAGCTCGAGTAAGAAGACTCTGCTCTATAACAGGAGAGCCCTGCCTTGCGACAAACGAGATCTCCCTCGCAACAAACGGGTCCCGAAAGGATCAGACGATCTTCAGAAGCTTTCTCTTTTCCTCAACACAGAGGTATCCACGATGAATCGCCAGACTCATCCCCCGTTGCTCCGACTCAGCCTTGCGGTCATTCTGACCCTGGTTGCGGGTGGACTTTTCCTACGCTGCACGTCTTCTACCAGCGCAGATACGGAGGCGGTCGCCTCCTCGGACACGACCCTGCCCGCCGCCGTGGCCGACACGGCGACGTTCGCCGGAGGCTGCTTTTGGTGCATGGAGCCGCCGTACGACAAAATCGAGGGCGTCGCGTCGACGACCTCCGGATTCGCCGGGGGCGACGAAGTGGATCCCTCCTACCGCGAGGTGGCCAGCGGGGCCACGAACCACACGGAGGTCGTCCAGGTCGTCTACGACTCCACGAAGGTCTCCTACGACCGCCTCCTGCGCGTCTACTGGCACAACGTCGATCCCTTCGACGGGAGCGGTCAATTCTGTGATCGTGGCTCGCAATATCGCCCCGCCCTCTTTGCCCACACCGCCCGCCAGCGTCGCCTTGCCAGTCAGTCAAAGCAGACGGTGGCGACTCGCTTCGACCAGAATATTGCCGTCCAGGTGCAGTCGCTCGATGCCTTCTACGCGGCGGAGACGTATCACCAAAACTACTACAAGAAGAACCCGGTCGACTACAAGAGCTACCGCCAGGCCTGCGGCCGTGACGCGCGGTTGCGAGAGATTTGGGGCGAGGCCGCAGGGACCGACGCCCCGCTGGCTGTCAAGTAAGGAGGGGGCCTTGACCGCTTTGAGGCGCACACCGCCTACGTGGAACGAACCCGCCCCGGCGTTGCGACAGATGAACGGGGGGCTGACTCAGATAGGCTTCGGCTTCTCGAAGGAGCCTCCCCTGCATCGGGCAGCCGCAGGCTGGGAGGATACGGTCTGTATTCACCCCCCTGCACAACGGCCTTCGAGTCGACCTCACAGGCCCGTTGAACGGCCAGCCCAGACAGCGGTGGAAGAAGCGCACGCCTGCACTGGCGGCCGGGCTTCCCGACGAGGCGTGGACGGACATACGAGCTTCGAGGGATGAAACCAAGGCCATATCTCCCCGGATGATCGAATCACACTCCCGTGACGAGGCGTAGCGCAAGTGTGCCTTTTGCCCTGCGCAACAGCCCCGTACGATGAGCGACCTGCTCGACGACAAACCCGACGCTCTCGTCCAGAAGCTGGAGGCCCTCCCCACCGACCCGGGCGTCTACAAATTTCTGGACGAGGAGGACTCCGTCCTGTACGTCGGCAAGGCCAAAGACCTGCGGAAGCGGGTGCGCACCTACTTCCAGGACAGTCGGCAGCGCGACGGCCGCATCCAGGTGATGGTGCAGAAGGCCGTCGACGTGGACATCATCGTCACGGATACCGAGGCGGAGGCCCTCATCCTGGAAAACAACCAGATCAAGGAGCTGCAGCCCCGCTACAACGTCAACCTGCGGGACGACAAGACCTACCCCTACATCTGCATCAAAAACGAGCGCTTCCCCCGCGTCTTCAAGACGCGCACCGTGAAGCAGGACGGGTCCGAGTACTTCGGCCCCTACGCGGACGTGTCCAAGATGAACGCGATGATGGACGCGATCCGGTCCGTGTTTCAGCTCCGCACCTGCTCCCTCGACCTGAGCAAAGAGAAGATTGAGGCCGGCACGCACGACGTGTGCCTGCAGTATCACATCGACAACTGCAAGGCCCCGTGCGTGGGGAAGCAGTCCGAAGAGGACTACATGCAGACGATCGAGCAGGTGAAGAAGCTCCTGAACGGCCAGACGCAGGCGCTCATCGATCTGCTGAAGGACGAGATGGAGCGGCAGTCCGACCAGCACAATTTCGAAGAGGCCGCCCGCCTGCGGGATCAAATCAAGGCGCTGAAGGACTACTCCCAGCAGCAGAAGGTCGTCAGCCAGGACTTCGCCGACCGCGACGTGTTTGCCCTGCACGCGGACCGCGACGAGGACATTGCCTGCGGCGTGCTCTTTCAGGTGCGCGAGGGCAAGATGATTGGCAAGCGGCACACGTTTCTGCGCCGCATCGAGGGCCGCACGGACGAGGAGCTCGTGCTCTCCCTCGCGGAAAACTACTACGCCGACGCGAACTTCTACCCCGAGGAGGTCCTGCTCTCGCACGACCCGAACGACCACCCGGCTCAGGACACCCACGCCCTGGAGGAACTCCTGCGCCAGAGGCAGGGCCACAAGGTGCCAATCAAAGTGCCCCAGCGGGGCGAGAAGGCGAGTCTGGTCCGCATGGCCACGTCGAACGCCAAACTGCAGGTGGGCGAGTGGAAGACGCAGCAGATGAAACGGGAGCGCAACCGCATTCCCGAGAGCGTGAAGGCTCTCGGCGACGCGCTGGGCATGGACGAGACGCCCCGCCGCATCGACGGCATCGACGTATCGCACCACGGCGGCAAGGAGACGGTGGCCTCCTGCGTCGTCTTTACCGACGCCACCCCCCGCAAGAGCGACTACCGCACCTACAAGATCCGCTCCACCGAGGAGGGCACGCCCGACGACTACAAAGCGATGCGCGAGGTGGTACGGCGCCGCTACCGTCGGATGGTCGAGGAGGACGGTCCATGGCCGGACCTCGTGGTCATCGACGGCGGAAAGGGCCAGCTCTCCAGTGCCGTAGAGATGCTGAAGGAGGTGGGCGCGTACGATCGGTTTCCGGTGATTGGCCTCGCCAAGCGGCTGGAGGAGGTCTACCGACCGGGCGACTCCGATCCGGTGTTCCTCGCGAAAGACAGCCCGGCCCTGCGGCTGCTCCAGAAGGTGCGCGATGAGGCCCACCGGTTTGCCGTGACCTACCAGCGCAAGCGGCGCAAGAAGAAGACGCTGCAGTCCGAGCTGCTCGACATCCACGGCATCGGGGAGAAGACCGCCGAAAAGCTCCTGGGCCACTTTGGCTCGGTCGCCAAGGTGAAGGAGGCCGAGGAGGACGAAATGGCGGAGATCGTCGGTCCGGCGAAAGCGGAGACCGTGTACGACTACTACCATGAGACTGACGAGCCCGTGGCCGCGGACACTGAATAGCTTCCATCTGGCTTTCGGGCTATCTGCGGGGCCGGCCGGGACCTTGCGACGAATCTGCACGTCTGCAAGACGGACACGTCTTGGTACTTCACCCTTCAATAACAGAAACACATCGGTTTCCCAATCCACTCCCTCAACCACCATGGACCTTTCTGATCAGCGTATCGCTGTCCTCGTCGATCGGTCGTTCGAAGACCTCGAGTTTTGGGTCCCAACCATGCGGCTGCGCGAAGAGGGCGCCGACGTCGTCGTTGCCGGTCGGGACGCCGGGACGACGTTCACCGGCAAGCACGGCCTCACGGCGACGTCCAAAGTGGCCGCCCGCAACCTCGACGCCGACAACCTGGATGCCGTAGTGGTGCCCGGCGGCTGGGCCCCCGACAAGCTTCGCCGCGACGAGGGCGTGACATCGCTCGTGCGTGAGATGGATGCGCAGAACAAGATCGTGGCTCAGATCTGCCACGCAGGCCTCGTCGGGATCTCGGCCGGCATCGTCGACGGCCATCGTGCCACCGGCAGCGAGGGCATCAAGGACGACCTAGTGAATGCGGGCGCCGAGTGGGTGGACGAGGCGGCCTTCCGCGACGGCAACCTCGTCTGGGGACGCGTGGTGAAAGACATTCCGGCATTCTGCCGTACCCTCGTGTCGGCGCTCGAGCAGGAAGCCGCTCCAGCCTCCGCACCGGCGTAACGTCTGTCATTCCCCGGATTGTCGAGCCGAGGAGGGATTCGTGCTGGGCCGTTGACAAGGCGTCGAGGGTCCTCTTCCTTGACGCACGAAGATCCTCCCCGTCCACCCAGCTGCCTCATTCCGGTTTCCAGTCCTCATGGCGACCCGAATCCCGAATCCGCCTCGACCGGACTTCTCTCCTTCATGCCCCCTGTGCGGGCGAGTCGTCGCGCTGATGACGGGGCTCCTGGTGCTTGCCGGTGCCGTCCGGCCCGCCGGGGCCCAGACGCAGCCGGCGCCGACCCTCTCCGACGCACCTGCGAGCCCGCATGCCGTCTACGAATCGCCGGCCTTCACCCGTGCCGTCCGCGCGGGGACACGGACCCGGACTGGACACCCGGGTCCTAACTACTGGCAGCAGTACGCCCGATACGACATCGAGGCGCGCCTCGACCCGGCCACTCATCGCCTCGTGGGCCACGAGCGCGTGACGTATCTGAACCGGTCGCCGGACACGCTGCGTCGCGTGGCGGTGCATCTCCGGCAAAACCTCTACCGGGCCGACGTGGCCCGCCAGGAATCGGTGCCCGTAACCGGTGGCGTCTCCCTTCAGCGCGTGGCAGCCGACGGCACGCCGCTGCTCCGCGCGGCGCCGGACTCGGCGGCCGGCTACACCGTGGACGGGACCGTGGCCTGGCTCCGGCTGCCACGGCCCCTTGTGCCCGGCGACAGCGTTGTCCTCTCGTTCGACTGGTCGCACGAGGTGCCGCCCGCTCCCGCCGACGGCAAAGAGGGGCGCGATGAGGGCGTCTATTTCATGGGCTACTGGTACCCGCAGGTCGCCGTCTACGATGACGTGCACGGATGGGTCGCCGAGCCGTACACGGGCCAGGCCGAATTTTACATGGGGCAGGCTGACTATAACGTGCGCCTCACGGTGCCTGCCCACTGGCTCGTGGGCGCCACCGGGCAGCTTCAGAACCCCGAGGCGGTCCTCTCAGAGCGCTCGCAGCGACGCCTCCAGCGGGCGCGCCGGACCGGCGCGGTGGTCCCAATCGTAGAGGAGGGCGAACGTGGCACCAGGGTCGCCACTCAGGCCAGCGGGCCCACGGCGACCTGGCACTTTCGCGCCCAGAGTGTGCGCGACTTCGCGTGGGGCACGAGCGACCGGTACCTGTGGAACGCCACCCGTGCCCTTGTGCCTCCGCCCGCCAATCGCTTCCCGGGCGACGGCACGGTCCGGGAGGCGCCCTCGAATCCCGATTCCGGCGTGGCCACCGACACCGTGATGGTCCACAACTTCTACCGCCCCACCGAGGCGGCCGCCGCCTGGCCCCGCGGTGCCCAGTTTACCCGCAATGCGGTAGAGGTCCTCTCCCGATCCCTGCAGCAGCCGTACCCGTACTCGTCCATGACCGCGATGGAGGGCGTGCTGCGGGGCGGCGGCATGGAGTACCCGATGGTCACGATCATGCAGCCGTGGGCGACGCCGGCCAAGCTGGCCGGGGATCTGATGCACGAGGTGGGCCACATGTGGGTGCCCATGGAGGTGGGCACCAATGAGAAGCGGCACGTGTGGATGGACGAAGGCCTCACGCAGTTCAATACAGCGCAGGGCATGCGGACGACCCACGGCCCGGAGCCGCGCCCGTCTGGCCGGGCTAGCGATTCGGAGCGGGGCCAGCGCCGGACGTACCTGCGCGTTGCGCGGCGAGGCGACGAGGTGCCGCTCACACGCCACGGCGACCGCATCCCGCCCAGCGTATACTTCGACCTGCCCTACGACAAGGGCGCACAGGTTCTGAAAGCGCTCCGCGGTCTGCTCGGCGAAGCGTCTTTCCGACGGGCCTACCGCGCCTTCATCGATCGGTGGTGGGGAAAGCACCCGCAGCCGTACGACTTCTTCAACACCGTGGCGGACGTGACAGACCGCGACCTGTCCTGGTTCTGGCACGCGTGGTTCCATACGACCTGGACGCTGGACCAGGCGATTGCTTCTGTGACATCGACGGGCGACTCGACCGCAATTGTCGTTGTGAACCGGGGCCGCCTCCCAATGCCGGCCCGGGTGGTCGTCACGCGCAGCGATGGCACGACCGAGCGGCGGAGAGTCCCGGTGGACGTTTGGCTGAACGGGGCGCAGCGGCGCACGATTACAGTCCCCCGCTCGCCTGCCGTCGTCCGTGTCGAAATCGATCCGGACGAGCACTTCCCCGATGTCGACCGATCGAATCAGACCTGGCAGCCGTAAATCCCAGGCTGTGCGTCTCGGCCCGCGTCCCATCTGCCTCCCGAGAAGGCCCTGCCTTCCTTCCGAACCCGCTCCCGGACCCTTACGGCCGCCTTGCTCGAGACGATTTCAAATTCACCAGCACGGCACGAACTGCCTCACTCGTTCCAAGTATAGCTGAGCGGTGCACACTCTTTTTCCGCCCATATACCTTTTTCAGAACCGATGTCCAACGGTACGCTTTTCGAGTTCGAACAGGACATGTCCCGCGCGGACGTGGCTACCTATCTCCGAACCATCGCAGACAAGCTTGAGGACAGCGGCGAACTTGACTTCTCGGCCGCCGATCAGTCCACGAGCGTTCAGGTTCCCGACCACGTGGAGTTTGAGATCGAGCTAGAGCACGAGTCGAACGACCGTGGCTCCTCCGAGATCGACCTCGAACTCGAGATTGAGTGGTACGAAACCAGCGAGGGAAGCATCGCAGGACCCGGCTCGCTGGAGATCGAGTAGCCCCCCGGCCTCACGGAAATCGTTCGGGGCGCGGGCTGCTCTTCCGATCGACACTTTAATTTCCCAGCTTGGACGCTTCGCATCTTCGGCTTCTCTTTACAGCCCAGTCTACATCGGCATGCCTACGCTCCCCTCCCGTGTACTGACCACCGGTTTTCTGCTGCTCCTCGCCTCCGTGATCGTCACCCCGGCGACGGCCCAGGAGCGGGGCAACGAAGAGCCGCGTGTGAGCCCGAATGCCACCGTCTCCCAGACCATCGGCACCACGAAGGTTCGCATCACTTACGGCCGGCCCAGTGTGGAAGGTCGAAAGATTTTCGGCGGGCTCGTGTCGTACGGCGAGGTCTGGCGCACCGGTGCCAACGAAGCGACCACGTTCTCAGTCTCGTCGGACGTGACCATCGAGGGCGAGTCCCTCCCGGCTGGGACATATTCGCTCTACACCATTCCCGGCGAGGAGACCTGGACGATCATTTTCAACAGTGTCGCCAATCAATGGGGCACCAACTACGACAAGAGCAAGGATGTGCTCCGTGTGCAGGTTACGCCCGAGTCGGCCCCGCAGCGGGAAATGATGACGTTCCTGTTCGAGAACGTCAAGAACAGCCAGGGGACCTGCGTTCTCCACTGGGCAGACGTGCGGGTCCCCTTCCAGATTCAGGTGGCAGATAGCGGGGGCAACTAGGGTCGGATCCGACCGTACTCCTTGTTCAAACTTCAGTGCGCCCTGGTTCTTCCAGTTGCCCTGGCCCCATCGTCGACTGCGGTCCCAGGGAAGCCGCGCTCACCTGATGGCGGCAGTTCCGTCATGAGGCTTTTTGAGGACATGGAGTCCCGCGCCCCCTGTTCTTCAATCGCTTCGGGAAGCGCCTTCGGGGCTCTGCCTGCAGGGCCGCAAGTCACCTCCGCCAACTGAATCCTTCGATGAGCGACCCAGTGCACCCTTCCACTCGGTGCGTGACGTCCAGGCTGGCCATTGTCGTAAACCAAGGTGGTCGACGAGGTATGCACGTCGTTGTTACGGAGATGCCCGTCGTCCAGCCGCACCGGAAACGTGTGGCCCTGCTGTTTCATCCGCTTCCGGACTGCGTGGGAACTATCGTCGTTGTTGATGGTCAGCACGCGGAGCTCATCCGTGTCCCGACACTGCCGCACACGGGTCTACTCGGCCGCGACGCTGCTGGGAACGTCGGCTGGCATTCAATTTCAAAATGCTTCTTCCTACTCATCGGCCCCAGGCTTCCCATAGACCTCAGCCGCGGCGGAAAGGATTGGACTCTCGTGCTTGTGGGGGTCAGGCAGCGCTTGAACGTCGGACTCAACTCTTTGGTCGTCTCGCTGTTCGTCCGGCCCGAGATACTGATAACTGTACGCCTGCATTCCGTTTGTCATTGAGAGTGTACCGCGGTTAGTCCCGTCTACTTCATGAGTAGCCCTGACCAAATGAGTAGCCCTGACCAATCAGTCCCCGATCGTTCCCCCGACCAGGTTCCTCCCGGAGAGATTCTTGCCCCCTCTCCCCTGTTGACGCTCGTTGCTTTTCTGATCGGCCTGGGGATCGACTGGGCCGTTCCCGTGGCCCTTCTCCCATGGCCCTGGAATCTTCTCCCCGGTGCGATTCTCCTCGTTCTGGGAAGCCTGATCTTTGGAGGAGCAATACGGACCATGCGGGCCCGAGGGAAGCACCCCTCCCACTCCGACGAGCCGCCGGAGCTCATCCGCGAGGGGGTTTACCAGTACAGCCGGAACCCGATTTACGTAGGGCACAGCATCGCCCACGTCGGGGGGAGTCTGCTCGTCAATAGCGTATGGCCGCTCGTGACCCTCGTGCCGGTCCTCCTGTATCTTCGCGGTGTGATCCAGCAGGAGGAGGCGCGGCTGGAAGCCCTCTTCGGGGAGGAATACAACCAGTACCGGGCAGACGTCCGCCGATGGCTTTAAAAGTACTGCCCGATCGAGTTCGGCTCGGAATCGGGATGCGTGAACGCAATTCAGTGGCCGTCGGGAGCCTATCGGAAACTGCAAACTCCTTTGTCCCCGTGGTCACGGGACAGGCGTCCTCCCTCGGATCGGCAGGAATATAGAGCTGCGGGCGTCCGTCCGGGGGGAGTGGAGGCCGGAAGCACGCCCAAGCGTGTCTCTACGTCTCCTTCTCCGTCGCAATCGGCGCTGCAAGGCAGGCGTCCGGGATGGCGAACGCGTCGACCAGCGCCTCGGCCTGGGGTCGGAGCTCGTCACACAGGGCGTTCACCTCGCCCCGGATGGCCTTTGATTTGGTAGACTCGATGTAGTTGGCTTCCAGGAACCAGTCCAGGTCGTCCTCGATGCGGGAGAGCGCGAAGAGGGCTCGGAGCGTCGCCAGCGTGTCCGCCAGGGGTTCGTCCTCTATCGTCCCGATGGCGTCCACAAACCGGTTCAGAACCACCCGCTCGGCCTCCGCGTGGGCGAGCTGCACGAGATGATCCTGCACGTCCACGAAGGCCTCAAACGGGGCCATGTCCTGCTCCTCGATGCGGCGCTGCAGGCGTTGGCCGGCCGATTGCAGCATGTGATCGGCCCGGTACTCGAACGCCGACCGCTGAAAGTCGACACTCCGCAGGTGTTCAGGGTCCGTCTTGCGCGTGACAACCGGGTTGAGCTCCGTCATCCGCGTGGCCACCTCGCCGGCCACGAAGCGGGCCATCCCCAGTAGGTTCATGTCCCGAAACTCCCGCTGGAAGTCGGACAGTAGGCCCTTCGCCACTTGCAGCATGAGGACGGTATTGTCGCCCTCGAAGGTCGTGAAGACGTCCGTGTCGGCCTTGAGGGCGGCAATGCGGTTTTCCGCGAGGTAGCCTTGTCCCCCGCATGCCTCGCGGGCCTCCTGCAGCGTATCGGTCGTGTGCCAGGTCGCGTACACCTTGAGAGCATTGGCCTCCGCCTCCACCGTTTCGAGCGTCCCGTCGGTGCCCTTCGCCGCGAAGCGCCGTGTGAGGTCGTCGAGCGCAAAGTGGAGCGCGTAGGTGGTGGCGAGGCGCGGCAGCAGGCGGCGCTTGTGCGTGCGGTAGTGAAGAAGCGGCACCTCGGGCTCGTCCTTTGGCCCAAACTGCCGCCGCCGGTTGCCGTAGCGGACCGCAATCGTGAGCCCCGACTTGGCGGCGCTCAGGCCCGCCCGGGCCACGCTGATCCGTCCGCCCACGAGCGTGCTCAGCATGGTGAAGAAGCGCTTGCCGTCGCTCGGGATGGGGCTTTCGTAGGTCCCGTCCGGCGCCACGCTCGCATGGCGGTCGAGCATGTTCTCTCGGGGAATGCGCACATGGTCGAACCAGAGCCGCCCGTTGTCTACGCCGTTGAGCCCCATTTTTTCGCCGCAATCCTCGATGCGGACGCGCGGCTGCGGTGTGCCGTCGGCCTTGCGGATGGGCACGAGAAAGGCGTGCACGCCGTGCGCTTCGCCCTCGGTGTGGAGCTGGGCAAACACCGTGGCCATCCGGCCGTGGGCCGCCGCGTTGCCGATCCATTCCTTGCGGGCCGCGTCGTGGGGTGTGTTGATCACGAACTGTTCGGCCTTCGGGTCGTAGCGGGCCGTCGTCTCCAGGTCGCGCACGTTCGAGCCGTGCCCATATTCCGTCATCGCGAAGCAGCCGGGCAGCTCAAGCGTGCCGGCCCGTTCCAGGTACTGCTCGTGGTGGCGCTCTGTGCCCAGGCGGTGGATGCTGCCCCCGAACAGGCCGAACTGCACCCCGAACTTGATGACCATGCTGAGGTCGTGGTACGCCAGCATCTCGAAGGTGACGACGAACCGCTCCATGTCGTCCTCGCCCCCATACTCTTCCGGGTAGCCCAGGGCGCCGAGGCCCTGGTCGGCCAGCAGTCGGCACCAGCGGAGCACCTGGTCGCGGTAGGCGGACGTCGGAAGATCGTCCCGGTACTCGAAGACGGGATCGCGCAGCAGCGTGCGGATGCGGTTGCGCAGGTCGGCGTGCCTGCCGTCGAGCACTGCCGTGAGCGCGTCTCTGTCGAAGGGCACCTCGGTCGGTGGCGTGGGCACCTCCGGCGTGGGCCGCTCGCCGAGCAGGTCACCGATCACCTCCTCCCCATCCACCCCCAGAGAGGCCTCAATGTCTTCCAGGGCCCGGCGCGAAGCGTCCGACAGGGCCGTGCCGTTTTCCCCCACTTTGGCCATCGCGACCCCGAGCTCCGCCAGCGAGCAGCGGGTTCTCACGGAAGATTCCTGCGCGGCCTGTTTCAGTGCACGGATCCAGCGGAAGTACTGCGTCGCGGTGGGGGGAGACTGCGGATCAAGGTAGCCGCAGACCTCCTCGCGCACGTCCCCATCGATCCAGTTCTGATCTTGGACCTGGACGCGCAGCGTCTCGGCCTCGGACGGCGTGAGCACCCCGTCGGCCCACGCGACGTAGAGCAGCGGAAGGAGGGCGCGAACCTGGGGCGAGGAGGTGTCAAGCATGGCCGATCAGCGAAGACGGGTAGAAGCGCGGGTGTGTACATTCGCCCGGAGGCCTCCGTCCGCTTACTGCTGTCGTGTAGGCCGGGGAAGCGCGCCGCCGACCCACAGAGCGGGCAGTGCCGTCCTCAGACGGTGTGCATCCGGTGGGAGTGCTCGTGCACGGCCTTCACGAAAACGCGGGCATGGTCCGGATCATGGTCCGGCAGCATCCCGTGGCCGAGGTTGGCGATGTGCTGGTGCGCCCCAAACCCGGCCAGCATGTGCTGCACCTCACGCCGGAGGGCTTCGGGGGGGGCGTACAGCGCACAGGGATCGAGGTTGCCCTGTAGGACCGCCCGGTCTCCGACGAGGGTCCGGGCCTCGGACGGGTCCACAGTATGGTCGAGACTGAGGACGTCGTAGTCGGTGTCCGCCAGTGCACCGAGCGCGTGATGGGCCCCCTTGGCGAACACCACGAGGGGGACGTCCGGATGGTCGACCTTCACCTCCGTGGCAATCTGGTCGAGGTACGGCAGGCAGAAGGTGCGGAACGTTTCCGGGCTGTGAAGTCCCGCCCACGAGTCGAAGACCTGGAGCATCTGCGCTCCCGCTTCGATTTGGCCCTTCAGGTAGTCGACAATCAGGTCGGTCGTGCGCTGCAGGAGCGCCTTGCTCGCGTCGGGATGACGGTAGAGCCAGGATCGGGCGGCGCGGTAGGACGAGCTGCCACCCCCCTCCACCATGTAGGCCATGAGGGTCCACGGCGCCCCGGCGAACCCGATGAGGGGGACGCGGCCGTCGAGCTTGCGGCGAGTCACCGTGAGGGCCTCGAAGACGTGCCCGAGGGCCTCGTCTACGTCCGGCTCAACGAGCCGCTCCATCTCGTCGGGGGTCGAGAGCGGCTCCGGGAACGTGGGCCCTCGCCCCGACACCATCTCCACGGTCAGTCCCATCGCCTCCGGCACCACCATAATGTCACAAAACAAGATTGCCGCGTCCAGCGGGAAGCGGTCGACGGGCTGAATCGTCACCTCGGCCGCGAGCTCGGGCGTCTCGACGACCTCGAAGAAGTCGTGGGACTCGCGGATCTTCCGGTACTCGGGCAGATAGCGGCCCGCCTGACGCATCATCCAGACCGGGGTTCGGCTTGTGGTTTCCCCACGGGCCGTGCGGAGGATCAGGTCGTTCTGGAGCGACGGGAAGGCAGACATTCAGCAACCAACTTGAGATTGGTGTGGCGTCAAACGATCGGGACGAGAGCTGGACGAATCCTCAGGGCCTCTCCGGATAGAGATGGGTCCGTAGGAACTTGGTCGTGCGCGACCACGCCTCCCCTGCGGCCTCCCGGTCGTAGCTCTCCCCCGAGGGGTTTGCAAAGGCATGCCCCGCGTCGTAGAGATGCACCTGTACGGTTGCGTCCGCCGTCTCAAGACGGGACTGGAATCCGCGGACCGCCTTCATCGATACAACCTCGTCCTGGCGGCCAAAGTGGGCCAGAACCGGGGTCGTGAGCGTATCCAGGACCGATGCCGTCACCGGCTCGGGGGACCCGTAGTACGCAACCGCCGCGTCGTACCGCGTAGGGGCCGCGGCCACCGTGTCGAACGTGCGGCTTCCACCGAAGCACCATCCCAGGACGGCTACTTGCGGGGCCTCTGCCTCGGAGCGGAGATGGTCGTGTGCGGCCCGCAGATTTGCCATCAGCTGGTCTCGGCGGCTCAGGGCGCTTTTCGTGAGGGCCTGGGCGGAATCGGGTGAGGATGCGGTGGCTCCCCGATACAGGTCCACGGCGAGGGCTCGGTAGCCTTGCCCCGCTAGCCGGCGGGTGGCGGCCCGGATGTTGTCGTTCAGCCCCCACCACTCGTGGATCACGACAATCCCGGGCAGGTGGGCCGAAGACGGATCTCGCCCGTGGGCCGACAGGACCGAATCCGGACGTTCGGGCGCGGCCAGGTACCCCTCCACCGCGTCTCCGTCCGGGGTCTGGGTGTAGGAGACCGTCTTCGTGGTAATCGGAATCTCAGGGGCCCGCGTTGCGTCTGTGGCGGTCGGGGTGTCCCCCTGGTGGCCGTCGGCCATTTGTTGCGCCTCAGAATCGCCGTTGGAGCCGCATCCGGTGAGAAGGACTGCGGCGAGCGCAGCGAGAAGGAAGACTCGGAAGGACATTGGGAAACGAAGCGCTGGACACGTGCCGTTGAGAACGGAATAGAGGCAGGGTCGCGCTGGATGCACTGGCAAGCGACCTGAGATACGAAACTGTCTGTCCGCTCGAGGTTCCCTGCTCCAGAGGTGCGCCTGTCGAACCATCCCTCGACGTGAAGGTTCGGGGATTGCTGGTCTGTCCCTGAGGCGCACGACTCCTGTGTCCAATTCCTCCTCTCTTCCGTACTCCGGCGAGCTGTGGCGCAAGGCCCTGCACCTGCTCGCACTCTGCATTCCCCTGGGCATGGAGTGGGCGGGCATGCCGCTCTCGCTTTACATCCTGGGCCCGATGGCCCTGTTCGCGGTGAGCGCAGACCTGGCACGGGCCTACTCCCCCTCGTTCAATGCGTTCATCCGGACGGTTTTTGGCCCCATGATGCGGACAGAGGAGCTCCCAAAGGTCGGAGCGGGCATTCGCTTCAACGGAGCCACCTGTGTGCTCGTCGGGGCGTTTCTGCTCGCCCTTCTCTTTCCCCTCC
Organism: Salinibacter sp.; assembly: GCF_042218895.1. Classification (NCBI taxonomy): domain Bacteria; kingdom Pseudomonadati; phylum Rhodothermota; class Rhodothermia; order Rhodothermales; family Salinibacteraceae; genus Salinibacter; species Salinibacter sp. The sequence continues at coordinate 51,250 of NZ_JBDGQQ010000003.1, forward strand.
GCGTCGCCGTTCCGGTGCTCGTCATGGCAATGCTTGCGGACGCCGCAGCGGCCCTCGTTGGCCGACGGCTGGGGCGCTACCCGTGGGGCCCTCTGTCCGCAACGCTCGAGGGCTCTGCCGCCTTCGTGGGGACGGGTCTCGTCGTCATGGCGTGCTTCCCGGCCATTGCGCTCGGGCCCGGGGCCGCCGGCGTGGTGACGGGGGCGGTGGTGGAGGCCCTTCCCCTCCCGGTTAACGACAACATCCGAGTCCCCATCGTGGCGGCCATCGCCGTCAGGGGGAGCGAGGTGCTCCTCCTCGGGCGACCGTTCCCCGTCCTCGGCGGCTTCCCGTCGTAGGAGCCCCCCGGTCAGGGCTGTGGCCAGTTCTTCTTCCCGAACCTCCGCCCTCGGTTCCGGGTACGATTTCTGCTCTACTTCGAATCCGCTGTGCCGTCCATCCTCGCTGTTTATGCCCGACGAGACGCTACCGGTGACGGCCCTGCAACGCCTTACCGGGCTTGAGCCCTTTCCTGAGCCTTCCATCGTGCCGGTCCAGGCCCCCGTTGTGCTCATGCACGGCTTCGGGGTGGGCGCCTCCTTTCGGCGGGGCGGCCATCTGCACGAGGAGGCCCTGCACCTGCGGTCGCGGGGCGTGAAGGCGATTGCTCCCAACGTGGCGCCCTACAACACCGTGCGGTCCCGCACCGCCACCTGGAACGACCGGCTGGCCCACGTCCTCGAGCAGACGAACGCCGACCGCCTGCTGCTCGTTGCCCACTCCATGGGAGGGCTCGACGCCCGGTACCTGATCTCAAAGATGGGCTGGCATGAGGTGGTCGACGTGCTCGTGACCGTCGCCACCCCCCACCATGGCTCCGCTGTGGCCCAGTTGGTCCTCGATCAGCCCGAAACGGTTCGCCGGTGGCTCGCGGACGTCGCCGACTGGGTTGGGACGCACGTCCTGGAGGACGGATCGGCCAACATTCGGCGGGCCCTGGAGGAACTCACGCCCGCCTTCGTGGAGAACACCTTCAACAAGGAGGTTCCCAACCACCCCGAAGTCGATTATTACTCGTATGGATTCCAGGCGGGGAAGGGCACGTCCGTCCCCATCGACCCCCTCTTCCAGTACTTCAACCGACACCTCTATGAACAGGAGGGCCCGAACGATGGCTTCGTGAGCGTGGAGAGTGCCCGGTGGGGACAGTATCTGGGAACGATCGACGCCGACCATGCCCGTCAGGTCGGCCTCAAGTCTCGGCTGGCTGGATCCTTCGACTCGAACGCGTTCTACACCTCGATCGCCCAGATGCTGGTCGAGAACGGACATTGATCGTCATCGGGCGTTGTTCTGCGAATCGACCGCCGATTGCTCTTCGCTGTGTCCTCCAATCAGCGCTTCAAGTTGTTCTCGGACCCGGTGCACGGGTTCATCTCGGTCCCGAAGAACGTAATCATGGACCTTATCCAGACGCCGGAGCTGCAGCGCCTCCGGCGCATTCGGCAGCTGGGGGTTGGGCATCTCGTCTTTCCGGGCGCCGAGCACACCCGGTTTAACCACGCACTCGGGGCGATGGCGCTCATGCAGGATGCCCTTACGAGTCTTTCTGAGAAGGGCACGCCCATCGACCCGGCGGAGCAGACCGCCGCCCTGGCCGCAGCCCTCCTCCACGACGTGGGCCACGGGCCATTTTCGCACTCGCTGGAGCACGAGCTCGTCGACGACTTCGCGCACGAGGACATGAGCCGGGTGCTCCTCGTGCGACTGAACCGGCGGATGGACGGGGCGCTGGACAAGGCCCTTGCCATCTTCGACGACACCTACGACCGCCCGTTCTTTCACCAGCTCGTGTCGAGCCAGCTCGACATGGATCGGCTCGACTATCTCCGCCGCGACTCCTTTTACACCGGCGTTGCAGAAGGGGAGGTGGGCGTGCAACGCCTGCTCAAAACCATGCGCGTGCTCCCCCTTCAAGGAGGCCCCGACTCGGAAATCATGATCGAGGCGAAGGGGATCTACGCGGTCGAGAACTTCCTCATCTCGCGGCGCCTGATGTACTGGCAGGTGTACATGCACAAGACGGTCCTAGCAGGCGACGAGCTACTCCGCGGCATCCTGCATCGGGCCCAGGTGCGCGCTGGGACTGGGACGCCTCCAGATTGGCTTCGCCAGGGCTCCCGCGCCCTTCTGTTCTTCCTCCGGAACGACATCCACGTCGACCAGATCGAGACACCGGAGGTGCACGCTCAGTACCTTCGGCTCGATGACACGGACATCCTCTTCAGTCTGAAGCAGTGGATGCAGGGCCCCGACCCTGTGCTGGCCGACTTGTGCCGGCGCTTCATCAACCGCGTCTTCTTCCGGGTCGTGTTTCTCCCTGAACGGCCCGACGCAGATGTGCTTGAGGCGTGGCGATCCCGGGTTGCCGACTGGCTGGTGGACCAGGATCTCGCCCCCCAAACCGAGGCCTACGATGCCGCCCGTCACTACCTGACCCTCAACGTGTCGCAGCATACCGCCTACGACAGCGACCAGGAGTTGATCGACATCTTGGGCCGGGACGGCACCGTGCGCGAGTTGTCCGAGATGGCGGACACCGCCTCGATCTCCGAACTCACCAGCTTTGTGGAAAAACCCTACGTCTGCTACCCGAAGCCGGTCGACATCGACGTGGAGGCCATGATCGAAGAGTAGCGTTCCGAGTACCGTCCATCATTTCTGACAACCACACCTGCGGCTCACTCCTTTTCCGCAGACCAGCGCTCAATCAGGCGCAATGCACGAAGGGAGCGTGTGGGGGACGATTCGTCGACCGCGTGCTCCGACTCGTCGATCCACGCGCACCGCATCGTTCACGGCCGCGTAGGACATGGCGACAGGCTACTCGGGGGAAGTCCCCCTGATTTTGTAGCCGTCGACCCCGACCGCAGTAGGCCATTCTCAACAGTTTTTCTGATTACCCGCTCGGGCCCATGTCCTCTTTTCCCGCCTTCGAACAGCAAGTATCCAGCCACGAAGATCGTATCTTCCGGCTCGCGCGTTCCTACGTGAAGGACGCCGCGACGGCTCAGGATGTTACCCAGGAGGTCCTCATTACGCTCTGGGAACACCAGGATGAGCTCAACGAGGACAAAGTTCTTCCCTGGCTCATGCGCGTCACGCGCAACGCGAGCATTGACAAGCTCCGGGCCCGTCAGCGGCGCCGGGACACGCTCTGCGTAAACACCGAGGGCCTGGAGCGGGCCGAAAGTTCGGAACGCCTGCCCGACCAGCACGCCGAAACGGAAGACTTGAGGGACCACGTTCTGGAGGCCCTGGACCGGGTCGATGATCCGTATCGGCGAGTGGTGGCCCTGCGCGAGCTTCAGGGCTTGAAGTACAAAGAGATCGCCGAAATCCTGGACATGCCACTCAACACGGTAAAGGTGTACATCCACCGGGGTCGCAAGAAGCTCCGTGCCGAGCTCGACCGGTCCCTCGATCCAGTGGAGGCCTGACGCCCACTTTCTCAGGTCCCTTGGGTGAGAAAGACCCCCAATCCGTGGCAGACTGTCGGACCGGTGCGGCGGCCCCGACCGCATCCCACCTGCTGGCGCTCAGAGCCCGTCCCCCAGTTTAGCTGCCCGCTGGCTGAAGGGGGTTCTGGCGCCGCCACACGCTGTCGGAGGGATTCTCGCCGGGGCCTGGATTCGCACTCAGCGTTGTCCTTGGGCCGCCTGTTTGGTAGCTTGGCATTCTGCAACGCTCCTCGCCTCCAAGTGCCGTGGTGCCATGGAGATGGATACGATCATTGAGCCGTTTCGGATCAAGTCGGTCGAGCCCATCCAGCTCACCTCCCGGGCAGAGCGTGAGCGATTGATCCAGGATGCGCACTACAACTTGTTTAACCTGCATGCCGACGACGTCATCATCGATCTGCTCACCGACTCAGGGACGTCGGCGATGAGTGCTGCCCAGTGGGCAGGCCTGATGCAGGGAAACGAGAGCTATGCGGGCTCTCCCTCCTACTTCCGGTTCGAGGAGGCGGTCAAGGACCTGATGCCCTTCGAGCACGTGATCCCGACTCACCAGGGCCGTGCTGCCGAGCGCATCCTGATGGGCCTCGTGGCTGGTCCTGAGGCGAAGATTCCAAGCAATACCCACTTCGACACGACACGGGCCAATATCGAGGCCACCGGGGCCGAGGCCCTCGATCTCGTTATCGAGGCGGGCCGGGATCCCGACCGCAAGCACCCGTTTAAGGGCAACATGGATCTCGATCGGCTGGCGGCGCTTCTCGAAGAGCATGCCGACCGGGTCCCCCTTGTCATGCTCACCGTAACCAACAACACGGGTGGGGGCCAACCGGTGTCGATCGCCAACATCCGCGGGGCGAAGGCGCTCTGCGACGAGCATGACGTGCCCCTCTTCCTCGATGCCTGTCGCTTCGCAGAAAACGCCTACTTTATCAAGGAGCGCGAAGACGGGTACGGCAGCCAGTCAGTTGAGAGCATCGTCCGCGAGATGTTCTCGCACGTGGACGGCATGACCATGAGTGCCAAAAAGGACGCTCTCGTCAATATCGGAGGCTGGCTGGCCCTCAACGATGATGCGTGGGCCCGTGAGGCCCGCAACCAGCTCATCCTTACCGAGGGTTTTCCGACGTACGGCGGCCTGGCCGGCCGCGACCTGGAGGCCATCGCTGTTGGCCTCCAAGAAATCGTGGATGAGGACTACCTGGAGTACCGCATGGCCTCGACTCGGTACCTGGGCGAGGCACTCACAGAGATGGGGGTGCCCATCGTGCAGCCGGTGGGGGGTCACGCCGTCTACGTCGACGCGAAACGCCTCCTTCCTCACATCGATCCACTCGATTATCCGGGGCAGGCCCTCGCCGTGGCCCTCTACACGACGGGCGGCATCCGGGGCGTTGAGATCGGATCCGTCATGTTTGGCCGCCAGCCCGATGGAAGCGAGGAGCCCGCCGACCAGGAGCTTCTTCGCCTCGCCATTCCCCGCCGTGTTTACACCCAGAGTCACGTCGACTACGTGATCGAGTGCTTCGAGAACGTGTACGAGCGTCGCGACGAGCTCTGCGGCTACGAGATCACGGAGGAACCCCCGCAACTGCGCCACTTCACCGCGCAGTTCCGCCCGAAAGAACCCGAGGTGGTCCATCGCGAGACGGAGACGTGATTCGTGACACACGAGCTCCCTCTCTTCCACCAGCTCCGTGTCACGAATCAGCAATCGCGAGTCATGCGTCACTCCCGGTACCGGGCGCGGACGATAACAAGGTCGTCCCGTCCAGCGGCCTCGTCCAGTGCCTCCCGGCAAGCCGCCGGCTCGGTAGGGTCATCGAGCGACACGACGTGGTCGGTATAGCCCGCAAGGACGGTGTCCACGGCGTCGCGGGGGACCGACTGTCCCCCCGTGGCATGGGCCCGGCCGTTGTCGAGGAGCAAAACCCTGAGCGGAAGGCTGCGCTGCTGGGCTTCGAGGAGCCCGAGGTGCCCCGCCGCCACGAATCCGAAGTCGCCCGTGACGGCCCACGCCGGTTCTTTTCCCACTGCCTGTGCCCCGAGCGCGAGGGGCAAGCTGCCCCCCATGTACGTGCACAGGTCGACGGCCTCGACCGGCGGGAGCGCAAACAGCGTTCCCACCGTCGTGTCGCCGGTCGTCACGGCCCGCGGGCGATCAGACAGGGCCTGGAGAAGCGGCTCATACTGGTTCGCAACGGCCCGGTGCGCATCAGGGAGTTCATCGGGAACCTGGGGAAGCGCCGGACGCGGCACCGTGTCGGGGTCTCTCCCGTCCAGCCGCGCCTCGAAGACGCCATGCTGGTACTCAGCGAAGAGGGGGCAGCAGACGTGCCGCGCCACGTCCCGCTCGTAGTCGACCGTCGGCGGCGATAGGGCGTCAGGCCCACTCGGGGCTTGCTCGGTTACGGCGTCCGCACTCAGAATGACGAGGTGCGGGAGCCCTTGCGTTTCCGACCGCCGAACGGCCCGAGGTAGTGCGGAGAGGCGATCGGCCGCCTCGGGCCGGTGCGTTGGGAGGCCCAGGTCGCGGGCCGTGCCTTCGATCTCAAGGACACTATCAGAGTGCGCGCCGGTCGGGTCGTGGAAGACCACAAGCAGCAGGCCCGCGGTCGTACCCGCCGCCAGGCTGTCGGCGATCGCATTCGCCGCTTTGAGGAAGCCGTGGGCCTTGAGGAGCACCGCCGAGCGATGGCCGAGCACGGCCGCCCCGTGCGCCATGCCCACTGCCACCTCTTCGTGGAACGAAAACGGCGGCGCGGACGCCCCTCCTCGTCGCCACGCCTCGTAGGTCTGGGTGGCGCCGTGGCCGGGCACCGCCGTCGTCAGACGCACGTGGCTGTGGTGGAGGGCATCGGCAATGGCCTCGGCGAGGGTCACTGGCTATTGAGTGTGAAGGGCTTGGCTGTGGCCGCGAATGGTTCTCGATGGGACCGGGGAGAGCCGTCAGAGCGTCCTCATCGATACCCCGCGAGGCGGCGACGGGTGCGGCCGAGGGCGGATGGCACCTCCTCCGGCGGCGTAAGCTCGCCCCGGAGGTTGTTCTGCACCAGGCGCCGCACCTCCGCCGGGTCGTAGTCCTGCTCGAAGAGATAGTACAGCTTCGACAGAGCCGCCTCCGTGGTCATGTCGTAGCCGCTCACCACGCCCGCGTCTGCCAGGGCCTGCCCGGTGGCGTAGAGCTCAAGGTCGGCGGTGCCGCGGAGGGGCTGCGTGACGGCGACGATGACGACTCCCCGGTCCGCAGCGTCCCGAAGCGCTTCCAGGAACGCTTCATTTTGATCCGGTGCGTTACCAGCCCCAAAGCATTCGAGCACCACGCCCTGCACGGGTGGGGCAAGCACGTTCTCAAGCGAGGCCGCCCCCAGCCCCGGAAAGAGGCGAAAGGCCGAGACGGTAGCGGCCCCTAGCTCCGTGACAGCGGGGGTGCGCGGCGGGCTGTAAGGCGCCGGCACCCGGTCCCACTCGATGTCGAGGTTGATCCCCGCCGTGCCCACGGTCGGAAAATTCGGCGAGTCGAAGGCCCCGAACGAGTCGGCGTTGACCTTCGTGACGCGGGTGCCGCGGAAGAGCCGGTCGTGAAAAAAGAGGTGGACGCCTGCGAGCCGATCCGAAAACTGACCGAGCAGCAGGAGCGACGTCAGGAGGTTGCCCTGCGCGTCGGTGCGGGTCTCATCGAGCGGCAACTGCGCCCCCGTGAGTACGACCGGCTTGTCGAGGGGGTGCAGCATGAACGACAGGGCCGAGGCGGTGAACGCCATCGTGTCCGTGCCGTGGACGACGAGAAAGCCGTCGTACGTCTCAAAGCGGGCCCGAATCGCCTCGGCGATCCGGAGCCAATCGTCGGGCGTCATGTTCGCGCTATCGAGCAGCGGGTCGAACTCGTGCACCTCGAAGGCCGGCACGTCATCGGCCCGGAACGACGGCCGCTCCTCCATCAGGGCCTGCAGAGTGCCGGGGGCGGGCACATACCCCTCCTCGCTCTCCACCATCCCAATGGTGCCCCCCGTGTACAGCACAAGAATACGGGACGAGGACTCGGGCATGGGGACGCCGGCGCGTGAGGTGGCAGGAGGCTAAACAGCGAAACGAGGTGTGACTACTGAGCGCTCATTTCTCGCTCTCTCATGTTTCCATTTCTGTACCTCTCGGCGACAGCGGTTGTCGTTCGGGTCCATCTGGAAGGAGCATTCACCATGCATCCCTCTTTTTCCTTGCTTCCCCATCCTCAGTCTTCATCCAGGATGTAGATGTCGCTCAGGTTA